>CAZGYS010000502.1:0-5189 GCA_964530305.1 uncultured Leptospiraceae bacterium | reverse complement strand
GTTTTCGCGACAGTAATCGGCCAGCGCGTTCAGCATGGCGAACGTGTCGTTGCGTGCTCCGCCCTCGGCCATGGCCTCCATGCATTCACTCACCACATGGCGAACCGTTTCGAGATAGAACCCCCGCCGCCCCTGGAAATAGTGATAGAGCAAGCCCTTGGAGACGCCGGCCATGGCGGCCATTTCATTCATGGACACGGCGTCGAAGGAGTATTCGGCAAACAACTGCCGTCCAAAGACCAGCAACTGCTCCCGCCTCTCTTCCGGACTGAGACGCTTTCCCGATTCGGCGACTACCATGGGCCCATGATTTTCCTTGCTGACCTTTTGTCAACAACTATTGACCTTTAGTCAACAGGAGCCTACACCGGATTGTCTCGATAATCGCCTTGAAACGCCGATTCACACACACCGGTTGACAGGCCCAGCCCCGCCCGGTGAAAGGACGTATGCGTCTCCCCGTGCTTCTTTCTATATTCCTGCTGGCATTGCTCGCGCAGCCGGCCACGTCCCCGGGACCTTCGACGGCGCTGGAGGCCCGGGACGGGGGTCAAATCGCCGACGAGCGCTTCAATGCTTTCCTGGAAAAACTCAAGGGCGATATCAAACGGGTCACCCTCCCCAATGGCTTGCGCTTGATCATGGTCCGGCGAACCAGCACGCCCACCGTGGCCTGCTATATTAAATTCAAGGCCGGCTCCGCGGATGAGACCGACGCCAGCTCGGGCATCGCGCACATGCTCGAACACATGCTCTTCAAGGGCACCCGGCGAGTCGGCACCCGCGATTACGAAAAAGAGAAAAAGTACATCGCCGTCATCAACTCCATGGCGCGAAAAATGGATCGCTGGCGACTGAACCTGGAACTGGCCCGCATCGCCGAAAACGCAAAGGCGCAGGCCCGGGCCGCCCGCGAAATCGCCCGCTTAAAGAAACGCATGAACATCATGCGCGGCCTGGCCGCTCCGTTTAAGATCCCCGATCAGGATTCCTATCTCTACAGTCTGCACGGGGAGCGGGGCTTTAATGCCTACACCACCCGGGACCTGACCAATTACCAGGTACGCCTCCCCTCGAATCGCCTGGAGGTCTGGGCGCGCATCGAGTCCGACCGTATCAAGAATTCCGTGCTGCGCGGATTCTATACGGAGCGCAATGTCGTGGCCGAGGAACGTCGCATGCGCACGGACAATGTGGCCAGTCGACTGCTGTTCGAACGCTTCATCATGAAAGTCTACGGCGAACACCCCTATGCTCGCCCGGTCATCGGTCCCATGCGCAGCATTCAATACCTGAATTATGAACAGGCCTACGACTTTTACAAAACCTACTACGCGCCCAACAATACGGTCATCGCGCTGGTGGGTAATATCGAATTCGCGAAGACCGAAGCCCTGGTGCGCAAGTACTTCGGGCCCCTGGAGCCTCGTCGCATTCGCTACCGCAAGCCGGCCGCGCCCGTCACTCCCGCCGAACCCGTGCGGGTGGAATTGCGTCGCCCCGGTTCGCCCTTGATGCTCATGTCCTGGTTCAAGCCTAATTTTCCGGACAAGCGCGATTTACACCTGGCCATCCTGGCGGACATCCTGAGCTACGGACGCGATTCGCGCCTGTATCAAAAGATGATCTTGAAGGAGCGCATCGCCACTACCGTCAGCGTTTTCACGGACTACCCCGGCGAAAGGTACAAGAACCTCTTCACCGTTTACGCCATCCCCGCGCCGGGCAAGACCTACGAGCAACTTGAGCAAAGCGTTCAGGAGGAACTCGTGCGCGTTCGCCGCGACGGCGTGACCGCCGAGGAGCTGGACCGCATCAAACGCAAACTACGGGCCGACTTCGTTTACTCCCTGCGTTCCAGCGCGACCATGGCGGACCGGCTCTCCTTTTATGAAATGGTCGGCGGCGACTACAACTCCATCTTTAAGTATTTCGCCGCCCTGCGCAACGTCACGGGCGAGGACATTCGCTCCGCCGCCCGCGAATTCCTGAAACCCGAGGGCGTCATGACCGCGCGCCTGCTGCCGCCGGAGAAGAAATCTAAATGAAAGCTACCATGAAAACCCAACGCCGTTGGATTGGCGCGTCGTTGCTGTTCGCGGCCCTGATCGCGGCAGGCCCCGCCCTTTCCGGTTCCACGATTCTGGACGGAATCAAAATTCCGCCCCTGAATTTTAAGACGCCCCGGATCCGGGAAAAAAATCTTCCCGGCGGCGCCAAACTCTTGATGCTGCAGGACGACTCCCTGCCCATCATCAATCTGCAAATCTTTTTCGAACGCGGACTCGACGCCGAACCCGTTAAGCGCGCCGGAACCCTGGGCGCCCTGACTCGTCTCTTGCAACTGGGAGGCGCCGGTAAACTGAACGGCTCGGACAAGGCCCGCGAACTTTCCCGACTGGGCGCGAAAATCGCCTTCGACACCGATTACGAATACTGGTCGGCCGAACTAACAACCTTGAAAGGCGAATTTCCCTCCGCCTTCGCCATTTATCGCGACGTGCTCTTGAAGCCCGAACTGCCGGCCAACGCCCTGCCCGTCATTCAGGCGGAGCTCTTTAATCGCCTCAAGCAACGCAACAATCGCCCCGACTCCATCGGTCGTCGTAAACTTCAGGAAATCCTCTACGCCGGCTCTCGGCGGGGATACTTTCTCACGAAGGACGACATCAACCGGCTTTCGCTGGATGCGATTCGCACGGACCTCAAGCGCCGCCTGCGTTCGCGCGGCGCGGTCATAGCCCTCTCGGGCGATCTTCGCGGGCTGGAAATCGAAAAGGCCGTCACGGATTTGCTGGCCGCCCTTCCGGGCCCGGCCGCCGCTCCCACGCGTGAACCAGCCTCCCGGGGCCTAGACACGACCGGCAAGATTGTCCTCGTGCGTAAGAACGCAGTGCAGGCTTCCATCTTGATTGCATCGCGCCTTCCCGCTCACAATCACCGCGACTTCTACGCGCTCCAGACGGGTAACTACACCCTGGGCGGCGGTTCGTTTAATTCACGCTTGATGAAGGAAGTTCGCGTCAAGCGCGGCCTGGCCTACTACGCGTATTCCTACAATTCATTCTACGAACGCAATGGTCGCTTCATGGCGGCCAGCGCCACCCGCGTGCCCACTACGGCGAAGACCCTGAACCTGATGCTGGACGTCATCCGCGGCATGCAGTCCGGCGTCACTTCGGGCGAAATCAATCTGGCGCGCGACGCCATCTTGAATTCACTGGTATTTCAGTTCGAGAATCCGGCCGCCTACCTCTCCGGGGAAGTGCGCTTTCGCCATGCCCGATAAATACCTGGAAAAATTTCCCGGGCGAATTCGCGCGGTGACTATTCGAGACGTGGCCCGCGTAGCGCGCTCTTACTTGAGGCGCAACCGCCTTATCATCGTGGTGACGGGTCCGGAATCCCTGAAAAAATCACTGGAGCGCATCCGTCCGGTGGTCGTCATCGGCCCGGAGGATGCGCCGCCGAAATAATTCAGCCGGCCGAAACCCAAAGGAAGTAAGACCATTAAGATTTCCGAATACAGTTATAAGAATCATCTCTTTCGCGGCATCTCCGAAGGCGGAATTCGCACGACCATGAGCCTGCCCCGCCTGAAACTTTGTTTCGACGTGGGCCACGGGGATCCGAGCATCGTCGAGGTCCCCACCGTCCTGTTGACTCACGGCCACATGGATCACAGCTCGGGCCTGCCCTACTATTTGTCCCAGCGCGGTTTGCGTCGTCTACCGGCGCCGGATATTTATTGTCCGCCTGAGATCGTCGCGCCCCTGAACGAGATCATGCGTCAGTGGGCCATCATCGAGGACTACGGGCCCGAGTATCGCCTCCATGGTCTGGAGTACGACAAACTCTATCCCTTGCAGGCCAAGACTTTTTTCAAGGCGATTCGCAGCGTGCATCGCGTTCCGTCCAACGGCTACGTCATTCTCGAAAAGGCCGTGAAGTTAAAGGCGGAATTCCTGGATCTGCCGGGAACCGAAATTGCTCGCCTCAAACAAGAGCGCGATGACCTGTTTTACGAATCGGAAACTCCCATGGTGACGTTTTCCGGCGATACGCAAATAGAGTTCGTCCTGGAAAACGAAATCGTCCGGCGTTCCAAGGTTCTTTTTCTGGAATGCACGTACATCAGCGATGATCGCCCCGTGGAGCGAGCCCGGGAATGGGGTCACATCCATCTGGATGAAATCGTCGCCAATGCCGAGGCCTTTCGCGAAACCGAGAAGCTGTATCTAATTCATTTTTCGCCGCGCTATCGGCCCGACGATATTCGCGCGGCGCTCAAGGCCAAACTGCCGGAGTGGTTGTACGAAAAGACGACTCCCTTCATCCCCACTCGCGGCAGGCGTTGAGATGATGTTCCTGGGCCGACCCCGGCCGGAAGCGATTGGAAACTTTCTGGAACGGTGCGAAGGCGGCGCCTTAACTTATGAGCCCGAGGGCGCCAGTCGCCATGCGCCGCCCGGCCCCGAAGGCTACACCCTGGATCACAATCCCATTCAGCTGGGACGCGGCAAGCAATGCTACCAACGGGCGAAACAAGCCGTCCGCGAATGGCGCATGTTCGATTTTCCCTGGGTAAACGTGCATTATTCCCGGCCCGGTTTCGCGCCCGTTCGGGAGGGTACCATTGTGGGCGTGCTGGCACACCCCTTCCCGCTGCCCGTGTATTTCCTGAACGCCGCGCGCATCGTGTACGTCCAGGACGGCCCCGACGCGGGAAGTGCCCGCGAAGGCCCGGAAGCGGTCCGAGAAGTGTTCGGGTTCGCCTATGGAACCCTGGCCGATCATGTGGAGTCCGGAGAAGAGCGATTCACGGTGGAATGGCGCCGGGACGATACGGTCTGGTACAATCTACTGGCGTTTTCTCGCCCGCACTTCTGGTACGTGCGGCTGGGCTATCCCGTCACGCGCCACTTGCAAAAGCGGTTCGCCCGGGAATCAAAGCGGGCCATGCAAAGAGCAACGGCGCCCTGAGTGTTATTGAGCAAGGGTAGACGACCGCTCTACGCGAAGTCCCGGCAGAGCTGAACGGCTTCGGCCACGTCCAATTTCTTTTCATAAACCGCGCGCCCGGAAATAGCGCCGGCAATGCGAGGTTCCCGCAGTTCCAGCAGCTCCCGCACGTCCGCCAGCGAAGATACGCCGCCGGAGGCCACCACTCGGAGTTCCTTCGTGCGCGA
>CAZGYS010000501.1:996-5189 GCA_964530305.1 uncultured Leptospiraceae bacterium | reverse complement strand
CGTACCCGCCATTACGGCCAGAAACGCCACGATAGTGGTTACCATGTCCACCGCGGGAAAGAAGGAAGCCAGGAGGCCGATTTTCTTGGCGGAGATTCTCATCGCCTCTCCCAGCATCAGAAACAAACCCGCCAGCCCGATCAGGTGGTAGATTTTTCTGGTTCCCGAGGGCACGCGCGCGAAGCGGGCGAAAACGGGTACCGCGAGTAGAGCCAGCGCAAAAATCGTTATTTCGCTCATATCAATCCTCCTGTTCCGGCGTTCAGCGCCGGGAATTGATAACAATAATTTAGGATGCGGCCCGGGGAGCGCCTATAAAAAAATCGCGTCCGCTCGCGATTCGAAAGGCGCGCGAAAAAATCGGGAAAAAATTCCGCGGGCGCGAAAATTTTTCGCGGGCGATGTAACGTTCGATATAAAGCGAAAATTCCACTTCGCTTAAGACGAAGTCGCGGTCCTGAGGCGCTTACGAATCTCGCGGGCGCGACGGCGATTGGATTCCATCTGACCGCGAATGGCATCCAGGTTCTCGGGCGAAGTGCCGAACATCCGGCTGATCAAGCGTTCGGGAAACATATAAAACACGGCGCTGGAACTCACCAGAACTTCATCTTCGTCTCCCAGCAGCAAGGCCCGCGTATAAAGGCGACGCTTTCGCACGGCGGAAAGGCGGGCATGTACGCGAAAAGGGCGATCGATGGGAGTGGCTCGATGATATTTTAAATTAAGGCGATCCGTCATGACCATGTGGCCCACGTGATGACAGAGGACTCCCTGGGCCTCGTCCAGCAGGGCGGAAATCACGCCGCCGTGCATGTAACCGGGAGCGCCCTGGTGATCGGCGTGAGGATTAAAGATAAAACGAACTTCGCCGGTTTCCTCATCAAAGGGGAATTGCGCGTGCAGACCCCTGGGATTCTCGGGACCGCAACCATAGCAATGAGGCGAATGCCATTCACCGGGCCGCCAGCCGCGCAGGACTCCATTGGACTTTTCCGTCATGGTAAAACCATGGGCGGCCGACGCGAAACCTCGTCAAGCGGGAACGGTTTCGTTCGCGGGACTATCCTTACGGCCGATGAGAAAGTAAGTGGTGAAGAATTCCTTCTTGCGCTTGATTACGATGGTCCCGCGCTTTCTGAATTCATACTTATCCTTGAGCAGGTCGTAGGTTTCCTCGGAAACTTGAATATTGTCGGTGAGACCGTAGGCCTCCATGCGGCTGGCGCGATTCACCGCGTCTCCCCAGAGGTCGTAAATGAATTTCGACGAACCGATCACGCCCGCCACCACCGGACCGGAGTTGATGCCGATGCGAATCTGCAAACCTTCGAAGGGGAATTCCCGTACCGCTTCCATCATGTCCAGCGCCATCTCCGCTACTTTCTCGGCGTGGGTCGGCGAAGGAGTCGGTATCCCGGCGGCGGCCATGTAGGCATCTCCGATGGTTTTAATTTTTTCGACGCCGTGCATTTCGCACAGGGCGTCGAAGCTGGAAAAGATACCGTTGAGCATGCCCACGACTTCCTCGGGCGGCTTGAACTCGGCCATCTTGGTGAAACCAACGATGTCCGCGAACAGGACCGTGACATTACTGAAGCCGTCGGCGATGGGTTGGTTTTCGCTCTTGAGTCGATCGGCTATGGGACGAGGCAGGATGTTCAGGAGCAGCTCCTCCGAGCGAGCTTTCTCCTCCTCGATCTTATCGTGGGACTCCTTGATGGCATGGGCCATTTCATTGAAGGCATCAGCCAGGTCCCGGGTTTCGTCATGGGAACTGATCTTCGCGACCACGTCGTAGTCGCCTTCGCGCAGTTTATCCACGGAGTATTTAAGCTTGCGAATGGGGCGCGAAATGGTGCCGGCCAAAAACAAGCTTACGAGAATACTCACGGCCGCGACGATGGAACTCAGAATTAAAATCGTGTAGAGAATCTGGCGCTGCGCCGCTATCACCTGGTCCAGGCGATAGTCCACCTGCAGGATTGCGTTCACCTTGCCCGAGGAATCGTAAATGGGCGCCAGGCCCGAAATGAAGTGGCCGTTTTCATCGCCGTAGATGGGCGTGCCCACGGCCTTTCCGGACATGACTTGATAGTAGAAGTTCGCGTTCTCGGGCGGCACATTGTATTTATGACTGATGTAGGTCTTCTTCTGCAACATCACGCAAAAGGTCAGCACCTTGTTTTTCTTCGGGTCGAATCCCTTAACATCGAAGGTATAGATCAGGTCCAACTGGAGATTGTTCACCTTCTGGATGCGCTCCAGATGAGCGCGAATTTTCTTGAATTCGCGGGTTTTGTAATCGTCCGGCTCTCGGATCACCGCGTGATCGTCCCCGGAGATATTGACGGCGGCGCTCAAGGCGATGTGCTTCAACGCGGTGGCGTACTTGTCCTGCATATCGCTGTAACTGCGGGTGTAATATAGGTATCCGAGCAGGGAAATAATTACAACCGACGAAATGAAGGACAGCGTCATCACCTTCATTGAAATGGGCATGCGCATACGCTTAATATGTCGGTTTCGGACGGTACGTAAAGCAGGAAAACCGCGGCTTTTTCGACATTTTAGGCGGATTCGCGCCGCTGTTGATTCGGGACATTTAGCCGCATAGGCCATCGAATTCCAGTATTTGAAAGCCAACCGGAGGAAGAGAAGCTGCAAGGAGCAGAGGGCCAGGTACGCTTAAAGTTTAATTTGTCGTGTTAATGCGCAAAAACCGGAAATAAAAAAGTGAAGGTAGCGGGGAACGATGAAATGGCCTTGAACTGGAAAAGTAATGCCGGTATCATCGAATGCGGAATTCAAATAATAGGAGGGAGCAGCATATGGAATTCGATGGTCGAAACAGGGACTATTCCCTCCGCGAAAAAAACGAGGTCTCGGGAGTAATCCAGGTTCTTTCGAAAAAGCCGGCCGGCAATCCGGTGGAACCGAACGCCGTGGTCATTTTCGCCGGTCGTGCGGCGGGCCTGAAGTCGTCCCGGGAATTGAGCCGGGAATTCAATCTCGCGCCGTCGCAAATCGAAGCGCACTTTCGTGAGGTCCTGAACTACTTGCAATCGAACAGCCCGCTCCCGGAGGAAGCCGCGTATTCGCGCAAGACCTTGCTGACGGTCTTGCGGGACTCGTACGAGTTTCGCCAATGGGCACGTCGGCTCCTGGACAACCACCAGGCGGAGCTTCGTACCTTGCCTCGGGGAGCTCTTCCATTCAGGAAATGGGATTGGAAGGCCCGAATTGATCTCGTGCTTGCGGCCGGCACAACTTGCATGGCGGCCGGAATCATACTTCTGCTTGCTCCTGATTCTACATTGAACCGAATTATGAGCGGAGTCTTGATCGGCCTGCAATTACTGGTCTTGCTGAATGCACGCTTGACCCATGGGCACTATCGCCGCATATTTCCGTTCTTAAGTTGAAATCGCCGGGACCACTGCTGATCATACTCACGGCATCAGCGGTTTCGATTCTTTATTTTTTACTACGTCGCGCCGGATTAAGCATCGCAATGGTGCCTGCGTGGGAATTATACGGAATCTTCGTAGCCACCATCATCGGACTTTCCGGTCTCTACTTATCCGCGGGAATAGCCAACAAGCCCGGCGTCCGGATGAAAGTCACAAAGTATCCTTCAGGTAAGTTTAAAAGAATTCTATATTTTGACACGGAGACGGACGAACTGGTGTCCGCGGATGTTTTCGATGAAGAAGGAAAATTAATCGATACGATTCGCTACCGTTAAGTTCGAACGTATTATTCGCCGGGCAAGGCCGGCTCCGTTTCAATATTACACTCGGGTAGAATTTCGCGCAGTTCGTCGAGTTGAGGCTTCGTCAACGGCACATCCTTGAGAATCAATCGCCTCAGGTTGCGCATATCCCCGATTTCGCCGGGAACCGCGGGAATCTGATTGCGGCTCAAATCCAAATAGACGAGACTCTCGATCCGCAAGATACCCAGCGGAAACGACGTCAGACGATTGCCCGATAGGTCCAGGCTGGTCAGGGGCGTTTCCCTCAAACAGCGCGGCAAATCTCGAAATCGATTATCGCCCAGGGCCAGCACTTCCAGCCGTCTGAGTTCCGACAGGGTTTCCGGCAGCTCACTCAACTCGTTGGCCGAGACCGACAGCACTTCCAGCTTCTCAAGCCCGGACAATTCCGGAGGCAGCTCAGCCAGCTCATTTC
>CAZGYS010000501.1:0-979 GCA_964530305.1 uncultured Leptospiraceae bacterium | reverse complement strand
GGCGCTCAAGGCGGCGGAGTTCCGACACGACTGGCGGCACCAGGGGCAGGCCGCACCGATTCAGGTGAAGAGATTCAAGATTCGTTAACGCCCGGAACTCATCGGGAAGACCGGACTCAAGCCCCAGGTCCCTGATGGAGAGATTGCGTAGCCCGGTCAACGCACCGATACCCTTCAGAGCCGGGGCGGCATCGCTCGCCGATAACGCCAGCTCGCGGGCCGCGTCCGGTTGCTTCAGGGCGTCGGCCAGTGATTCATAACTTCCGTCCCTGGCCCGGTCTTCGCTCCGGGCATCGTCCGTTTGGGTCGAATCCGCCAGCAGCCCAATCAGACCGTCCACTTCCTGCAAGAGTTCATTGGCCCCCGCCAGCAGATCGCCGATGCGCGCCGGATCGTCCGCGGCTCGCTCTTCGGAATTCTTGAAGCCCGTGATAACGCAGGAACTTCGCACGGATTCTTTCAGGCGTCGCTCCTCCGACAGCTCCAGGCGATGCCCCCTGATATCCAGTTTTTCCATCCAGGGCCATTGCAGATCGTCGGGCAGTCGCGCCAGACCATTGCCGGCCAGGGACAGTACTCGCAGGCGCTGCATCCGTCCCAGTTCCGACGAAATCTCGGTGATTTGATTGTAACCAACCAGCAACTGGGCGAGCTTTCGGAGACTTTCGATCTCGGGCGGCAGTTTCGCCAGGCGATTCCGACTCAGACCCAATCGCTCCAGGGATGTCAGTTGTCCGAGTTCCGACGGTAGTTCCTTCAGGCGATTATTGCGTAGATCCAGAACGCGGAGCCTGGTGAAAAGTCCGATGTCCGGAGGCAGACTTTCCAGGCCCTGTTCAGCCAGCAGAAGCTGAGTTACATGCTCCGGCTTTTTGAGGGCGCGATCCAGATCTCGAAAAACGGCCATGGAATTAATTCAGCGGCGGAGTTCCGACAATTCGCCGCCAATCTTGTCGGCTTCAGGATTCGGAATCCGGTC
>CAZGYS010000500.1:0-5196 GCA_964530305.1 uncultured Leptospiraceae bacterium | reverse complement strand
ATGAAGAACACCGGCGAATCGAAAATGGGATCCGTCAGGATGGACATGGTCTTGCCGTTGCGCGTCGTGGAGATCCAAACCGATGAGTGGCCAAGCAATGTGAGCCGCGTCTTGCCCTCCGGGGCAAGCAGGTCCCGGGGTTTGATTTTGCGCGTCGGCGGCGCGGTATCGCTCACCGGAACTTTGGGTTTGTCCTCGGGACCGAAGAGACGCCACTTGAGGACCTGGGGAAAACCCTTGGAGGCGAGCTTTTCGTCGGGCACCAGGTTGTAATAGCGCCCATTGCGATAGTGTTTCGACTTCTTGCGGGCCGGGTCCAGGGTACCGCACTGGGAAAAGAGCAGTGCTCCGGCGGGAACGATGGTGAACAGGGCGATGAATAAGAAACGGGGCTTTAATCGGGACATATTTAGAAAATTTAGTATTGGCGCGGCCAGGATTTCTTCGAAAGAAAGCAATATCCACCCGCGGCGTCCACGGAAATACGTCTGTTAGAATTATGTTAGGGTGGTTGCGCCCATGGCGCGCGAATAGAGGAGAGAGGTATTCGTTCCGGAGCGCGAAGCGGTTCCTTCGCGCGCTCCGGAGCGTGATTTAGTTATCGCCGTTTACGCCCATGAGGGTCTTGAGATCCTCGAAGGCTTTTTCCTTACCGGCAATACCCGTTTTCTTGATGGCCTTGCGGATGATATTATCCCACTGCTTCTCGGGTTGGCCTTCCTTCATCTGCTCCAGCAGTTCCAGAATGGCGATATCATCGGTCGTGTTGAAGATTTCCTGCTCGTCGTATCTAAACAGGGAATGCAAGCTGGTGATGAAGTCACCGACGCTCATATCCACGCCTTTACCGTTGCGTCGTTCCGCGACGGCTTCTCGCTTCATGACTCGTTTGAGCTCTCTTTCGCGTCGTTCGAGATCGGTCCGTTTCATGTATCTGTCCCCCGACTCTAATTTGCTTTTACCATCTTTTGAAAAGCGGGGCTGTACGCATAGTACTTTTTAGAGCGATTAACAGTATGTAAATGAACCGTACGAGGTCTAACGCACGGCATTGGACAAGCTAAAAGAGCGTCATGAACGAATCCTCGCGGCCGGGAGCGTTACTCCCGGCATGACGATCGGATTACATTACCAGCGGTTCTTCAAGAGCACGTGCACGTAAAGAATGTACTTCTTGTTTCGCGTGGGGGGAACCTTGAAGTCGATGTGCAGATTGTTCACGTCCTTGCGTTTCGCGCTCACGAGACCCCGCGAACTCGTCGCGGTTTCCACGCGCCGGCCGCGTTCGCCGCGTTCGATTTTCAACTCCGTCTTGAGCAATCGCCATTCGCCGCCGGGATGTTCCAGCACACGCAGGGGCACGGAGCCGTCCTTGAAGTTTTCAATCCGGTAGCGAAATACCTGGAGCTGATTTCGCACGGGCTTTTTTTGCCATTGGGTTTTGTTCACCAACAGTCGACGGCGAACCTTAACTTCGCGGGCTTGTCCGAGATACAGGGACATCTTCTTGCCCCGGGGAGTGTAACGTCCCCAGTCTTCGCCCAGGAAGGCTTCCGTACCGGAGGAGTCTTCCTGGTAGATGCGAACCTTGCCGGCGGGCAAGGCGAAACGACCCATGCCGGACGCGCCGGTATTGGCGATTTCGTAGAACATGCGTACCTGCTTCCCGAAACGCGTCGCGTCGTAACGATAGGCCTTGCGCACCGGAACGCGCTTGAAGCGGGCGGCCAGGATCTTCTTGGATTCACCGTTTTCGAAACTACGGGTGTAATCTCGACCGAAACGCAGTTGCAGGCGCGCGTCGCGAAACCGCTCGCCGGAGTGATTGCGCAGGGTGAAATAAGTCTTCAAGCGCAGGAATTTCTCGTCCTTATCCGCGACGGCCTCGTGGGAGAAGTTTTTTGATATATTGCTCATTAGATAGGACAGGCGAAAAACGGCCGGTCCGGGGCGCTGGGAATGCACTTCCCAGAACAGGGCCTTTTCGCGGGGAGGATAGTTTACGTTCAACACGACGACCTTGCCCGGTGTTTTCACGGGGCGAAACTGAATGGAGGCCATGTTGACCCGGGATTTGGCCCAGGCGAATTCCACGCGATTGCGCCCTTTCTGCAGATTTACCGTCCGTTCTTCCTCCACCAGGGTTCTGTGCTCGTTTTTCAAGTCGATGCGTACGCGATCCCGAACCGGCAGGGTCGTGAGTTTGGTGCGGGCGTCGGCCCCGAATACGGCGGCTCCCAGCAGCAAAATCGCCGCGGTCTTGATGATGTACTTTCGTTTCGTATTCATGGTGTTCTCCTCTTTCTTTTCGCGGCGGGGCTCTACTTGCGCCCCCGAAAAACGCTGATATGGTATTTAAGGGATTCGCGGGAATCGCCTTTCAGGGCGGGGTAGTAGCGCAGCGTGCGAAAGTCGATCTTGCGCGCCTTGAAATCGCTTTGCTCGACCTTGTGGGTGCCGTTGAAGGAGCGTTCCACTTCGATTTTGACCGGATGCTTCAGGGTATTCTCGAGGGTCACGCCGTAGTAGAAGTGCTCCCGGTAATTGCGGACATAGGGACGTCGGCGATAGGTCGTGTCGTACGTCAGGTCCGTGCGGCGATAGTCTCGAAGCACGCGACGCACGCGCACGTCCCGGTTCAGGCCCGTATTCAGAACGACCTTATCGCCCCGGGCGATGTACTTCATGCTTACCGCGGCGCGAAAACTCAAGTCCTGGTCGGACGAAACGGTGAATACTTGAACCCGTCCATTGGGGAGCGGGGCGGCGCCCAGTTGTCCTCGGCCGCGTTTGCCGGCGAGTTTCTTGTTCTTGAATTCATAGAATTTATGCACCCGGCCGCGCGTACGCCGATCCGAGAGGCGATAAATCACGTTCAAGGGAATGTTCTCTACGTGCAGGGAGCGCAGTTGCTTGCGCCAGCCATTGGGGATGGTCTCGCGCCCCTCGATGCTGAAGAGAAAATATTCCTAGAGGCCCTCCTTGACGATGTGCTTGCGGCGAAGGGTGCCCGCTCCGGCGGAGGTCTTCGCGGCCTCCGCGCGTCGCACCCGTCGCTTGAAATCATCGCGTAGATAGCGACGGTGTTTCGGTTTCAGTCGCGAATAGGTCATGCCCTTGCGCGCCAGATCCTTGATGCGTTCCACCAGATTGATTTTGCCGACCACCAGGCGCACCTTCGCGTTGGGGTAGTCTTCGCCGGAGTTATTGATGACGCGCACGAAGCCCTTCAGGTCGGCGCGATTTTCCCGCTCATTGGTCAGCAGGACATAGTCGGCGCGCCAGGTAATACCCGAGGTGAAGTAATTGAGCTCCACGCGAGCGGAACCGTTGAAATCAGAACGGATATTCCACTGGAGCACGTCTCTTCGCCCGGGCGGAAACACGGTATCCAGCAACTCAAGATCATCCTTACGCGTCTTGAAGGCGATGCGCAGGGAAGTGGGATCGATCAAGGTCCCGCTCCAGGCGAACTGGATTCGGTTTACGCCTTTCTTAAACGTCAGCCGGCGCGTTTCGCGGACCATGGTAATGTCCGCCGAATTATAGATGGTTAGTTGTACGCCGTCCCGTTTGGGCGTCGTGACCAGTTCCACGGCTCCCGCGGATCCGGATAAAGTGCAAAGGAATAGTAAACTCGCCGCCGCGAAAGCGGTCAGGAGTCTTCGTCGTTGTACGCGATACATGGGAATCGCCCCCGTGAATAAGTTGGGGGTTAGATGCATCGCCCATGGGACGAGTTCAAATCGCGGTAAAAAAAATGAAAAAAATTAGGAGCGGAGAGGTTGAAGGACCGGCCATCGCCTCAATGGAGAAGGCGATGGCTCGACCGCGGTAGGTAGACGAAAGCGTGACCGGATTAGTTCAGTTGGCTCTCGATTACGTTTACAAAGTCCATGAACGGACGGGCGCCGTCCACGAACACGCCGTTCACGAAGAAGGCCGGAGTACCTTTCACACCCAGTTGCTTGCCTTCCTTCAGGTCTCCCTGAATTTCCTGCGCAATGGCGGGGTCCTTCATGCAAGCCTGAAATTTAGAGCGATTGGCGCCCAGCTTGACGGCGATATTGGTCAGGCCCGGCTCCTGCAGGGTGTTGCGATCCCGGAAGGGAGAGAACAGGGCTTCAAAATACTTCCAGTAAGCTTTCTGATTTACCTTGTTCATGCAGTTCACGGCCTGGTGCACCTGCATGGAGCCGCGCTGGAAGGGGCTGTCCTTAATTACCCACTTGATCTTATCGCCGTATTGCTTGATGATTTCGCGCGAAGTGCCGCGAGCGCGGGCGCAATAGCCGCACTTAAAGTCGGTGTATTCCACGATGGTGATTTTCGCGTCCGAACCGCCTTGAAAGGGATCGTCCCCCGCCGAAACCGAGTCCTTTGTTTCGAAGGTGTGGGCGTAGGAAAATTTATACTTTCGAGTGAGGCGAAACATCATCTCGTTCTGGGCCGCTTCTCGGGCTTCCACGTAGAGTTGTTGTTGGATTCTATCCTTGAGAGCGCTCAGGGGTTTGCCGCCGGTCAGGCCGGAGGAGCGAAGTTCGACGTACTTGCGCTCGATGTCGGCTTTGGAGGGCAGGCCGACTTTTTGCATTTCGGCTTTCATGAATTGCTGGGGCGTCATGCCCTTGCTCTTGGCTTCCAGCTCAATCATCTGGGTTTGAGCGGCTTCCTTCAAGAGGCCGGTTACGTTTTGCGCGTATACTTTCGGCAGGCGATCCTTTTGCTCCTTGTACCATTTTTCCAGTTCACCCGGCTGTTTCTTGTACCATTCGCGGAGCTTTTCATACTTTTTAGGTACGATGGTTTTAAGATCGGATTCAGAGAGCGTTTTACCGTTCACGCTGACCGTGGCATTGCTCATCCCGGGTTGGCAAGCGGCCAGGAAAATCGGCAAGCTCAACAGGAGGGCGGCGTAAGAAGGAAGTCTGTAGTTCATCCGACCAGGGAAATAAGGATCTGGTCGGTCGACAATCTTTTATTGTACGGGGAAACGGTGTGACGGCTTACGGCTCACGGAATACGGTGCAACGGAGAACGGCGTGACGAAGCGCCCGAGAGCGAAAATTGGCCATCTCAGGCGGAAAACCGGCTACGGAAATCACTGAAGACACGAGAGTTTTTTTTGTCGGGAATGTTCGCTTGCTTCTTGAAGCAGAAACGCCCGTCGAGCTTTGAGTCGTCCCTGACCCAGAC
>CAZGYS010000499.1:0-5227 GCA_964530305.1 uncultured Leptospiraceae bacterium | reverse complement strand
CCCGGCTCCGGCACGGGATCGGCGGAAGTATTTTCCGGAAAGGGTAGTTCCAACTCGTCCGTAAACTTTTGTTTCAATGTTCTGCCTCGGCGATAGCGCGCGGGATCAATCCACGCGAAAGAGCAATTCCAATTCAACGGTGGCGTTCAAGGGCAAACTGGGAACACCCACGGCCGCTCGCGCATGAACGCCGGCTTCTCACAGAAGCTGTTGCTAAAGGTCAGAAGCGCCATTGGCGACCTTATGTTCATCCTTAAACTCGGGCGTGGAAGCCACGAAGGCTCCCAGGCGAACGACTTCCTTAATCCGATCCAATTCCGTGACGGATGCCGCCGCGGCCAGGCCGTTCAAAAAACAAATTTCCATGGCGGCGGCCGCTTCGGCGATATCCCGCTCGGGCGTCATGGGTCCCGTCATCGTGAGATTGCCGTCCACCAGCGGCAATTGCCCGCTGACGAAAATTAAATCTCCCGTTCGTTTAGCGGGCGTATAGGACGCCAGGGGTTTCGACACCGCGGCCGGCTCAAGGCCCAGTTCTTTCAGGCGATTGGAAATCATCCGGGGCATTTCAACACCAGCGGCGGCACCCGCAAGAAAAATCCGCCGCCCGGCCGATACAGTCCGGGCGATAATCACCCGGACAGATAGGGGCGCAAGGAGCGAACGCTCTTAAATCCCAGCCAGGCCGCCACCTGACGCCGAGATGCTCCCCTCCGCAAGGCATTGGCCGCGAAGGCATGGCGCAGGGCATGCACGCCCGGCGGATCATCCATGCCCGCGTCCCGACAAGCCCGCGTGAAGGCTCGTTCAATGGAGCGCGCCGAAATGGTGCCCTCGCGTCGAGGCGCGATAAACAGGAACCCGTCGGGATCAATGACGTGATTCTCGGCGCTCAGGTACTCATCCAGAACGTCCAGCGCCTCCTCCGTTAAAAGCGTCAATCGTTCCGGCGGGCCCGTGACCCGAATGAAGCCCCGGTAGCGCAGAATGTCGTCGCGGCGCAGCACGGCGGCTTCGCCCGCGCGGAGGCCTCCGGAGTATACAAGCGCCAGCACCGCGCGGAACATGGGATCGCGCGCGGCGTCCAGGATTTCCTCAACTTCCTCCGGTTTGAGAATGACGGGCGCGCGAGGTTCGGCGCGCGGCCGACCGATATCGCGAAAAAAATCGCACCCGCGCACTTCGTCATAGTAGAAGCGCAAAGCCGAGTACATCAAACCCTGCGTGGAACGCGAAACCGCCCGGGACGCGAAGCTCCCCAGATAATTTCGCAGATCCGCCGCCGTCGTCCGGTCCGGCGCAAGACCGGTCAGCAACAAGAACTTGCGATTATAATGAAAGTAGAGCCGCCGCGTACTGATGTTATAGTCCTTTTTTTCCAGAGCCTCCAGCAGGTCCCGTAACATCAAGGACGGGTCGGCCTTGATGTGGGGAAAGCATCGCCGCAGGCGCTCCAGATTCGATTCCGTCGCCGGCAAACGCGCACGCCCGTCGGCCGCCAGGCGAAACCCGGCCAGCGACCGTAACTCCCTGGGCAAATCCTTCGCGGCCATATCCGGCGGGGGTTTAATCTTCCACTCCCGATCGGGGGTTAGTTCCACTAATGTACTGATGTCCATCGCATCGCTCCTGGTTGGTTGTCCAGGAAATGTTGAACGAAGTTGCGCAAGTTGCGCGATTTTTCGGATGCGAAAGACAAAAGCCGCGGGGAGCATGGCAAGCATGCGCATCGGCGAGGGCAAGGATTACATCAAGCTGGAACCCCTGTCACGGGGAGGAAAAAGCGATCCTCGGCGAGACTTCGAGTTTCGGATCAAGGTTCGCCTGGGCGATTTTCACGGCACGCGGGACGGGGTCTGGTTCGACGATGAAGAGTTAAGGCGATTTACCAGGGCCCTTGAGGAATTGGAACGAACCCGCTCGGGGTCCGTGACCCTGAGCGCGATGAGCGACGATGAGTTCCGGTTCACCCTGCGTTCCATCGATCGCGTCGGACATTTTGAGATTGAAGTCGCCTTGCGGGATTCCCGGTTCGTGGGAGAGACGTGCTATCCAACCCGATTAACCGGCGTCATCCCCTTCAGCGCCGAGTACTTCCTGGCGCTGGTTCGAGACTTCCGCAAACTGTTTAAGAATTTCCCTTAACGGGCGGGGCGACCGTAGGCCAGGCTGGCCGTGGTGCGGGCGCCGGCGTAACGCTTAACCCAGTATTTTCCACGAATGTCCGCGTACTCGACGGTCTTGCCGGTGCGAGGCGAATGGATGAACTGAAAATTTCCCACGTAAATTCCCACGTGGGAAATGCGATTCCCCATGGTTCGAAAGAAAACCAGATCGCCCGGGCGAGGCACGCGAATGGGGCGCAGGGTCTGGAACTGGGAGCGGGCACTGTGAGGCAAGCGCCCCAGGCCGGCGCGAGAATAAACGTAGGACGTGAATCCGGAACAATCGAAGCCCGTGGAAGGTCGCGAACCGCCGTACTTATAGGGAATGCCCAGGTAACGGCGAGCAATATCGGCCACGCTTCCGGCCCGGGTGCTCGTGGAGCCGGTTTCAGCGGCAACCGCGGACGCGATGAGTAGAATCGCCAGGGCGGAAATATTTCGAAAGCTTCGATTCATGATTTGCATGCTCCCAGTATCGTCCCCGCTCGGGTCGGGGTTGAGGCCCGGCTTCCGGCGATTCGAAAAGTAAAAAAAAGTTTTCAAACCAAACCCCCAGGACAGTCTCCGGGCATAATTCCGCTCGGCAAGACAAAGCGGATCCAGGGAGACAGGCGTGGCCGATATCAAAGCAGCACGAGAGACCATCGAGAAACTAAAGTCCGAATTCAAGGTCGGCATCGTAGGACAAACGGAACTCATCGAGGGCCTCCTGCTGGCCGTCCTGGCCGACGGACACGTCCTCATCGAAGGCGTCCCGGGCCTGGCCAAGACGCGAGCGGTGAATTTGCTGGCTTCCATGTGCAATGCCGAATTCAAACGCCTCCAGTTCACGCCCGACCTGCTGCCGGCGGACATCATCGGCACGCGGATCTACAATCAGTCCACGGCCGGATTCGAAACCAAGACCGGGCCCATCTTCGCGAACTTCATCCTGGCCGAAATCAACCGCGCGCCGGCCAAGGTACAATCGGCCCTGCTGGAAACCATGCAGGAGAAGCAGGTCACCATCGGAGACGAAACCCACAAGCTGCCCCGGCCCTTCTTCGTTTTCGCCACCCAGAATCCGGTGGAACAGGAAGGGACGTATCCCCTGCCCGAAGCGCAACTGGACCGTTTCTTGATGAAACTCATCGTGGATTACCCCACCATCGAGGAAGAGGCGCAAATCGTTTCGATGATTCTCAATGAGGTGGGCGCGCCGACCACGAGCCAGGTAGCGGACACCACGACGCTCCAAAATCTGCAAGCGGCCACCCGCTCCGTCTTCGTCGAAGACAAATTGATTCGCTACGCCGCGGACCTGGTCTTCGCCACGCGGTATCATGAAAAATACAAACTGAATCTGGCCGGGGGCAGCTCCGAGAACGTAATTGAAATCGGCGCCTCACCCCGGGCATCCATCGCCCTGGCATCCGTGGCGCGCGCGCGAGCCCTCATGGACGGACGAGACGCCGCCAATCCGGACGACATCAAGGCCGCCGCGCCGGGCGTACTACGGCATAGAATTATCCCCACCTATCACGCCGACGCCGAAGGCATAACGTCCGAGCACATCATCGCCGAAATCCTCAAAAAGGTAAAGGTCCCCTGATTTCGCTTCGCGCCAGGCGCGATTGCCCTTACTGATCACATAAAGCAACGTGGACGAATCCAGGGAACAAGCCGAACTACTCCGCCGCGTGCGCGAACTGGAACTGGTGGCGCGACGCAACGCCGCCGGTTTTCTGTCGGGTAACTACGTCACGTCCGTGCGCGGCAAGGGCATGGAATTTCACGAAGCGCGCAAGTACGTCCACGGCGAATCCATTCGTATGATCGATTGGAACATCACCGCGCGCATGACCGAACCCTATGTTAAGATCTTTCACGACGAACGAGATCGCGAAGTGTTCATCGCGCTGGATGTAAGTCCCTCCATGCACACGGGCTGGCAGGAACGGACCAAGCTGGAATACGCGGTGGAAACGGCGGCTACCCTGGCCGTGTGCGCGGCGGGACAACAAGACAAGATCGGTTTTCTAACTTTTTCGGATCGCGTGCACGAAAGCGCTCGACCGGCCGGGGGACCCCGCGCGCTCTTTCGCGCCCTGCGCGGATTCCTCCGCGCTCAGTACCGACCCCCGACGCCCACGCGCGAATCGGATCCCCGCGCGGCCATTCACGCCATTCAAAACATTCGCGGTAAGCGCTTCGTGGTATTTTTGATATCCGACTTTATCGATCACGATATACCCGAGGATCTGAAATTCATGGAGAAGAAGCACGATCTCTCCCTGCTGCATATATATGATCCCATCGAGTATGCCCCCGACGCGGACGTGCTCCTGCCGGCGTTTTCGCCGGAGGGCGGCAAGGGTTCCGCGCCCATTCGGCCGGGCCAGGGCGGCGGCCTGGAGGAGATGCGCGCCTTCCTGCGGGATCAAGCGGGACGCTACGGCATGTCCACGACCTCCATGTCCACCCGGGATCCGGCCCATCGCGTGCTGACTGAATTTTTCCATCACAAACGTAAGAGGAATCACTGAATCGCCCCGGCGACGTACTCCCATCCATGAATCCACTCGGCTCGAAACTACCGGCTCCCATGGCCGACGCCCTGCATATCTTTCCCACCTGGACCTCGGCCCTGCTCGGAATTCTGCTGGGATTGGTGATCACGGCGATTGTCGTGGGGCTGCTCGTTTACTGGCTGCGCAAGAATCGCGTGAATCGCCCGCCCGAGCCTTTTCCCGCGCGGGAAATTTCACGGGCCGGAGGTTTCGGCGCGCTGGTGCAGGGCATTCGCCGCGAATACGAAGCCAGCGAGGACTATCGCGCCGGGTGCCACGCCCTCTCCGCCGCGCTCAAGGAGCATCTGGAAAAACGCACCGGCCTGGAAGTGGAGGAGATGACCGTGCGCGAAATCGGCCGCTACTTCCCCGAGCAAACCGAAAAGTTCTTCGCGAATTTGAGTCGGCTCCAGTTCGGCGTCGCCGAGCCGGGACGCGAGGATTTCATTAAAGCCTGCGGCGATTCGCGCGCCGTCGCCAAAAAAGGCACGCGAACACGGAGGGCGTCTTGAT
>CAZGYS010000498.1:0-5230 GCA_964530305.1 uncultured Leptospiraceae bacterium | reverse complement strand
TGAAAAACGATCCTCGCTTGAAAGTCAAATGAGACATTCCCACAAATAAGTCTTGAAAGACTATTCAGTCTTCCAGTATCTGTAGATTCAGGAGACGCGAGTCGGCCCGTTCGGCTCGCGTCGCGTTCTAATTAAAAATTTCAGGCTAACTCCATGGATCTACTGAACATCACCGCCGGTTTGATTACCCTGGCTGCTCTCTTCAGCTATATTAACGCTCGGTTCTTTAAGCTGCCGGCCACCATCGGCATCATGATTATCTCGCTGGTGATCTCGCTGGCCATGGTATTAGCCGGGGCCTATAGTCCGCCCCTCAAAAAGGCCTTCAGCGTCGTGCACGAGATCGATTTCAGCAAGACGGTCATGGAAGGCATGTTGAGTTTTCTGCTCTTCGCGGGTGCTCTACATGTGAACCTGGCGGATCTGCGCCGACAAAAGTGGGTCGTGGGGATTCTGGCCAGCGTGGGCATCGTACTCTCCACGTTTCTAATTGGTTCGCTCATGTACGGCGTCTTCGCCATGTTGAGCGTTCCGGTGCCCTACATCTACTGTCTGGTTTTCGGCGCCTTGATTTCGCCCACGGATCCCATCGCCGTGCTTTCCATTCTTAAAAGCGTCGGCGCGCCCAAGGATCTGGAAACCAAGATCACCGGCGAATCGCTCTTTAACGACGGCGTCGGCGTCGTGGTCTTCCTCGTGATCCTGCAAATGGCCACGGGCAAACTTTCCACCACGCTGGATCTGACCACCGTGGGACAAATCGCCTGGC
This sequence comes from uncultured Leptospiraceae bacterium, assembly GCA_964530305.1. Lineage (GTDB taxonomy): Bacteria > Spirochaetota > Leptospiria > Leptospirales > Leptonemataceae > CAZGYS01. The sequence goes on along the minus strand of CAZGYS010000498.1, from coordinate 4,461 downwards.
TGTTCATTCAAGAAGCCGTGGGCGGGGTGCTCTTCGGTCTCATCATCGGCTGGGTTGCGTATCGCATGATCAAGTCCATCGACAACTATCACGTGGAGATCCTGCTGACGCTTGCTCTCGTCATGGGTGGTTACGCCGCGGCGATGGCTTTGCACCTGGCCGCGCCCATCGCCATCGTGGTTGCCGGACTCATGGTGGGCCACCAGGCTCGTCGCGGGGCCATGTCCCAGACCACCGAGGAATACGTGGATAAATTCTGGGAACTCATCGACGAGGTTCTCAACGCCGTGCTCTTCGTGCTCATCGGTCTGGAAGTTCTGGTGCTGGCGTTCCGCATGAACTATCTCATGGCCGGTTTGATTGCGATTCCCGTCGTGCTGGCTTCGCGCTTTCTCACGGTGGGCATTCCCATCTCCATCATGCGCCTCAAGCGGGAGTTCACGCCCCGCGCCGTGCGCGTCATGACCTGGGGCGGTTTGCGAGGCGGTATCTCCGTGGCCCTGGCGCTTTCCCTGCCGCGCGGTTTCGAGCGCGATTTGATTCTCACCACGACCTACGTCGTGGTCGTTTTCTCCATCATCGTGCAGGGACTTTCCATCAAGTATCTGCTGACGGGCATTACCGACAAATCGCCTTCGTCCGGCGGGCACTAAGAGGAAAGTAAGAACAAAAAACCCGGGCTGGTCAAGGCCCGGGCGAAGGTGTTCACTATTGAGTTCGGTTTGCGTGGGGCGATTCGCGCGTGCGATTCCCCGTGATTACTGAAATTCCGCGTCTTTCTCCTGGAAGTGCGTCATGCCGCGATTCACGGTGTAGGGAATCTTACCGTAGCTTCCACCCATCTCGATGTGCTTCAGGTTCACCCAGTACTGGCGATACCAGCCATAGTCGGCGTAGGTGCTCCCCGAAGAATAGGGATACTGGTAGTAGGAGAAACCGCGCACGCCATAGGGCGCGTAGTGGGTGACCTGCTGGCCGCCGACGATTTGCTGCATGGCCAGTTTCGTCTTGTAGGCGAATTCCGTATTCAGGGGCAGGCGCCAGGACTTGTAGCTTGAATTGTAGGGGTTCTGGTAAGAGGTGCCGCTGGTGTTGAGTTCCGGTCCGATGACGTGATACACGGCGAAGTCCTGCTTCACGCAGACCGCGTCGTAACCCTGGAGAATCATCGGCACGGTCTTGTAACCGGAGTGCTTGCGAAAGCGCGACCCCAGGCGATACGCCAAACAACCGCCGCGGCTTTGACCCGCCAGGACGATTTGCTTCAGCTTCCAGGAGTAGGTGTTGTCCGTGAAGAACTTGTAAAAGGCGTTCTCGATTTTCTGTTTTTCGTTGATGCCCATGTTGTACTGCAGGCGGGTATCGTGCACGATGATGAAGAGGGTCTTGCTCGCCGGGAATTTCCCCGTGGCCAGCAGTCTTCGCGCCAGGGAACGTCCGTCGATACTACGCGTGCAGTTGGCGGTTTTCTTATCACAGTTGTTTTTGTAATTGTCCGGCTGGCCGGTGAGCACATTGGGATAGCCGTCCTGGTAGTCTGAACGAAAAACGAGATGGGGCGGATCGGTTTGTTGTCCGGCGGCAATCATGACGACCTTTTCGACATTGGCGCGACTCGGTTTGCTGACGACGGTGATATAGGTTTCGCGCATGTCCTTCTTGTCGACGCCGTAGTAGGGCCACTGGGGAAATTTGGAATTAGTCAGGGTCTTCGTGCACAGGCTGTTCTTGCACCAGCCCACGCGTTCCATGGTCTTGTAGAGGGTACCCTTGTTGGGGATGCTCCAGTCCATGGGCGGCGCACTCGCTTGTTTGGATTGGTCGGCCTGGATGTTGGGCGAGCCCGTGTCCCGCGCGGCATTGTCGTTCAGGATGGCCGCCACGGCGGGGAGCTCCCCGCTTGCATTGCGACCGGCCTTGTCTTGATGATCTTCGCAAGCGGTCAGAACTACCACGGCGGGTAATATCGCCGCGGCTAAAAACATTCGCATTTTCGTCTTCATTCCCTTTTCCTTCGACCGGGCCCCGGTCTGCTTGTATTTGATGAAGACGTAGATGCAAATGGGATGCCTGGGTGACGCCCTGGTCAAAATTTAACGAAAATCAAACCGAAAAGCGAAATCGCGGGCGCGACCGGCCCGGAATCGCCGAAATCGGGCGATTTTTGAGAGCGGGAAGTTGCCCGAGCGTGTCTGGAAACGCCGATCGTCGAATTTTGATCAGCCGAAAAAGCCCGCTGTCGAATTTTGATCAGCACAAACCTTAAAAAATGAGGAATCGCCGCTTCGAGCGGGCAAATCGCGGCCGAAAACGCCCGGTCACCGGCCTTATAGTAGTTTATCAGCTAGTAGTTTATCAACCATGGCGCTTATTAGATGGTACGTGCCCCAGGCTTGCTCCGGTGGTGCCTTGGCGCGAATGCCCGTTATCACACCAAGTGTCGACGACGTTAGGAAAGAAGCGGTACTCTCTATATTGATATTTCCGCCCAATGTTTTCTTCTTTTGGGCGTCATTGAGAATTCGGGTGAAATTCCCCTTAATTCGCTCGATGTAGGCGTCTATGTGGGGACCGACCCCGGCGTCCAGTGAGGCTCGTTCCGAGGCGGTGTTGCAGAGGAAACAGCCCAGACCATAGCCGGTCCCTTCCGCCGCATGGGCCAGGTCTTCGAAAATCGCCTTGATTGCATCGAGACCCGCTTCAGCGGCCTTTTCGCCTTCAATGGAGCCGAATATCTGGTTCAAATGATTGTCATTGTAATGCGTCAGCGCCGCTTCGAAAAGCTCCTGTTTGGAGCCGAATTCGGCGTAGAGGCTCTTGCGGTTAACGCCAAGGGCATCCACCAGGTGCGCGGTGCTGGTGGCATGATAACCCTTAAGCCAGAACAACTCAACCGCCTTGTTCAGCAATTCGGTGCGATCGTATTTCTTATCACGGCCCATAATTTCTTCTTGATGATAAGTAACTGATCGATTACTTATCTGGGTAACTGATTAGTTACTTATTCAATAGTTGCCTGAAACGGCAGCCCAAAAAGGAGCAAGAATGAAAAAAAATACGATCTCTTTCACGGCAATATTTCTATCATTTCTCGTGATAACGGCATGTAAGCCGAAACCCGACCTGAAACAAAAAACACGGCAGTTTATCGAAGCGGTCAATACCGGGAACAAGGCCATCGTAGAAAAGATGGTCGCGAAGGACTACATACAGCATAATCCCTTCGTACCCACCGGTCGAGACGGCTTTGTTTCGCTCTTTCCGGTTCTGGCGAAATTCAAGACCAGGGCGGAAACGGTCAGGATGCTGCAAGACGGCAACTACGTCGTACTGCACAACATCTGGCACAATGCGAAACCTTTCGGCGCCGACAAAATGGTCGCCTTTGACGTGCTTCGCTTCGACGCGAATGGTAAGATCGCCGAACACTGGGATGCTCTCACCGCGCTCAGGCAAAAAACCGCGAGCGGCCGAACCCAGACGGATGGGCCTGCCACGCCCCGGGCCGGGGAAAACACGGCGGCGAACAAAGCCCGTGCGCGAGCCCTGGTAGAGGATATCTTAATGGGTAAGAACCCCAAAAAGATTACTGAATACATAAGCGCGGAAAAATACCACCAGCATAACCCTGATATTAAGGACGGCCTGGCCGGCATTGTCGCCGCCGTGAAAGCCCTGACCGCTCAAAACAATATGTTCAAGTATACGAAAATCCACAAGGTTCTGGGCGAAGGCGACTTCGTGCTTACAATCAGTGAAGGCGAATGGAGCGGTAAGAAGCAGGCGTTCTATGATCTGTTTCGATTCGAAAACGGTAAGGCCGTGGAACACTGGGATGTAATTCAGCCGATTCCCACCGAAGGCCTGGCGAACAAGAATGGAATGTTCGGCTTTAAGTAAAGACCGACTCGCGCTCAAACGGAAAATACTGAACGAAAATTAGCGTGTCCGCCCCGAAAAAGTGAGAATTTCGCGGCCTGAATCCGTTTAGTCTATACCGAGCGAAGGTTCGGGACTCCGTATTTCTCCAATCAGTTGGTTGTACCACCCCGGTTCGCCGGGGTATTTTTTTGCGCTTTCCATCGGAAAGCCCGGCGGCTACGGACTCTCATTGAAGCGCATGGCGACGAATTTCACGTTGCTGAACGTGATATCGCGGCAGTTACCGCCGGTAGCGTCCCGAATTTGAACCTTGTAGGCATGGGTTCCCGCGCCGGGACTGTCGATGGTCCAGATGCTCGAAGGCATGTAGTGATTTGAAACCGAATCCGCGGTAAACGTATGCGATATCTGCAAATAGAACACGGCCACGGTCGTGGTGCCTCGGACAAAGGCCAGCTGAGCAGCGCAACCGTTTCCGGCCGCGTTGCCCTCGATCTTGATACTGCTGGCCGTCGTTCCCAGGGGCACCAGCGCCAACCACACCGGCGAACCACCGGTAGTCACGCTAACCGACATGCC
>CAZGYS010000497.1:0-5230 GCA_964530305.1 uncultured Leptospiraceae bacterium | reverse complement strand
CCTTGCTGTTGCGCCCGATGCTGCATCGCCTGGTGCTGCCGGTCCATCCATTGGGTACGGCATTGTAGGGCACGTAAAAATCACGATGAAACTCCGCCACGGCCCGTCGGTTCTTGCGGTCCACGGACGGCCCCTTGTTGCCGCGTGTACGCACGGCCGGAGCGATGTTCGGTCGCTGAAAGCCGGGAGCGGCACCCACGCGGGAATTACCGCCGGGACGAGCATAGAGAGCCGCGGCGGTCAGGGCCGCGCAGAGCAGGACAAACGCCGGGCGGATACGAAAACGGGAAAGGAATCGGGACATACAGATATAGACGATTTGTGCGCTCTTGCGGGAAGAATTTTTTACTGGTTCCCACTTGACTTTTTAGTAGTTCTTTTTTAGACTACTAAAAGGAGGAAATTATGAGCGCCAACCGTTTGTTCCATGAGCAAGCTCGGAATGACACCGGAAATCGGCACCGACTCGCCGCGGGCCTTTTCGCGGGGCTCCTCCCGGGTCTGCTTACTTTTTCCGCCTGCTCCTATACCGTTCCGTCCTCGGACGGCGCGGCGGCTTCCGTTTTGAGTTCGCTGGCCGTAGTCGAGGTTGTCGCCGCGGCTGCCGCCGCCCCGGCCGTCACCCTGGATTCCATGGACTCGGCTTTCGTGAGCGGAGGCGGCGGGCGGGCGAGTACGAACTGGAGTTTCACGACTACGGTGGATGGGAAGTATACGGTTCGCAAGGACGCCTCCGGTTGCGCGGACGGAAGCGTGATGGTCGGCCCCAATGACGTCACGGCCAATGTCGCCAACGCCGGTCCCACCATCAACGCGACGGACCTGAACATCGGGGCGAATAACTTCGCGCTCTGTGTTTATTACAACGACGCGGACGAGATCGAGCAAACCGTCTCGGCCACGTTTACGGTGACCCGGGACGACACGGCGCCCACCACGCCCACGACGATGCCCGCCGACTCGGCCTCCAATGTACCGCCTTCGCTCGGGAAGATAACGCTCACTTTCGCGGACACCATGGATACCGCGAGCACGCCGACCATCACGGCCGACGTAGGCGGCAATGCACTCCCCACCACCGGTACGGTTTTTAATTGGAAGGATTCCAGTACGCTGGAAATCAATTTGAGCTGGGTTTATTTTCCGGAGAACATTTCCATCAACTGGACGGTGACCGCCGCCGGCCTGCAAGACGCGGCGGGCAACCCCCTCGCTACGAGCATATCGCAATCATTCAGTACGACCGCCGGCAACGCGTCCTTCGCTCAGGCCGATTCGGGGCAAACGAATTGCTACGGTACGGGAAACGGCTCGGCGCAATCCTGTCCCAATGCTTCCGTGCCCGGGCAGGACGGGGAGCTCATTACGCCGGCGGCACGAAGCTTCACCAGTCCCATCGCCCATTCGACTTATACGAACGACTACACGACGAAGGACAATGTTACGGGTCTCATCTGGAGAACCTGCGTCGTCGGAAGAGACGGCGCAACCTGCTCGGGTGGCGGCACGACATTCACCTGGTATGACGCAATCAATGCCTGCGCTTCAATGAACAGCATGAACTCGGGCGCCGGTTATGCCGGTATTACGAACTGGCGACTCCCTTCCATTGCGGAACGCATGACAATCACGGATTATGCCCGCTGGTATCCTTCCCTGGACTCCGCCGTATTCCCCGGAAGCCCCGTCAGCGCTTCCCGCGCGTGGACGTCCACCGGGTATGCGGGTAGCGCTACGGACGCTCATAGATTTTACATCGGCACGGGTGCATCGGAGCAGGCGGCCAGGACCATCGCGGCCTATACCCGTTGCGTCTCGGGCGGCGGCGCGGCCCGTTCCTTTACCGACAACGGGGACGGAACCGTCACGGATAACAACACCGGCCTGATCTGGGCGCGATGTCTCTACGGCCGCACCTATAGCGGCGGCTGCTCCGGCGGCGCCACGAACTCCAACTGGCAGACGGCCCTGGCTAATTGCCGGTCCCTGGGAGGCACCTGGCGCCTGCCGAGCGTCAGCGAACTGGTGAGCACCCTGGATTTTTCGCGGAAGACCCCGGCCTTTGACTCAACGTATTTTGATACGAACGGGAATCGCTTTTGGACCTCGACCACCTATAACGGCCAGCACAACCAGGCGCACGCGGTACAAACCAGTCTGGGTCTCATTCAGCGTAACGCGAAATCGGGCACACGGGCTTATCGCTGCGTGTCCGGACCGTGATTTTTCCTCGACGGCGAAGGCCTGAATCGCCAGACTTCCGTCGGGGTACGCGCATGGCAAAACTCAAACTGGATCTCCACGACATTTACAATCAGGGCCGCAAAATCGACGAAGCGCTGGAGAACATTATTCGCGAAGCAGTGGAGAAGAAAATCAAGGAAGTGGAAATCATTCCCGGCAAGGGTAGCGGCCAGTTAAAGAAGAAGGTCCTGCGCTTCCTGGATCGAAAAGACATTAAGGCGCAGTATCATCGCGTGGACAAGGACTCCAAGAACTTCGGGCGCCTTTTCGTCTATTTCAAGTTCTAAAGGCTTAAGTTTCAAGAGTTTAAGTTCCGACCGCGGGCGCGCTCTACTCGGGCAAGGGCAGGTTGATCAAGGCGTGAAAACGACCATGGGCGATGCTCGCGCTCAACGAACCGCCCATTTTTTCAACTCGCTCCCGCGCGCGGCGGGCCGCAACGTTTCCGGGTCGGGCGGGCGCCGGACCCGGTTCATTGGACTGTTCAATTTCCAGGGCTCCTTGCTTGAGGCGATAACGCCATTGCGATTCACCGGCGCCGTATTTCAGATCATTCGTGCACAGCTCCCGGGTCAGCTGCAATAATTGAAATCTCCATTCGTCCTGGCCCATGGCGATCCGGTAGGCTTCGAGAGTGCCGGGTTCGATTTCGAAATCGATCTCACGTCCACCGTCGGCGTAACGACGCAGCAACATCATGCGCAGGCCGAGCACGGGGTCTCGCGTCGTCAGTTCCATGTCCTCCATGAAAAGCAATTGCCCGCGAAACATTCGATTAGTTCTCTCCAGGCCTTCGCGCAAGCTTCCCAGTAGTTCCTCCGGGCGATACTCCGGGTCGTCCGCCAGGCGTTCGCGCCCTCGGTCCACGGCGATTTGAAAATCCGTCAGCGCGCCGCCGATGCCGTCGTGCAGATTCATTTCCAGTTCCTTGCGTTGCTCCGCCAGTGCTCGACGACTCCGCGCCAGCCTTTCGCGCAGCACATCACGCGCATTGAGCTCATCGCGATAGGTTCGCCCCAGGCCCACCGCCTGCAATAGTACGGAAAGGGCGAAGGTCAACAGGGCCGCCGGCGCGGCGTCCTCGGCGCGCCAGTTCAAATACATGGCCACCAGACCCAGGGCAATAGTAACGCACAGTCCCATGGTCATCAGCAGGGCGCCGGCGCTTCCTCGCAACGACATGCTCGCCGTAACCCAGACCGAATGCAGGAGTCCGGGGACTACGACCAGGACGTACACGAGAAACATGGCCGGAGCCAGGTAGCGAAAGTCGAGAAAATGAACACCGAGAAATATGCAGGACAAAATGAAATAGGGGAGAACTGATTTCCAGCCGACCCGGTCCGGGAAAACCGAGCGCAGAAACAAAACCAGCACCAGCGGCGTCAGGATATTGGTCGAGCCAAGAAGCCTTAGATGCCAATGCCAGGGAATGTTCGGCAGCAACAAATGAATAGTCTTCTCGCTCATGAAGGGAATGCGCAGCGCGAACGTCAGGCATAACAAAGCGAAAATCGCGAACGCCCATCGGCGCGGATGCATCAGAAAAAAGGCCGGATGATACAGAGCCACCGCGATCAAAAAACCGAACAGGGCTATATCCAGGGCGATCTTCCGCCGCGCATAAATATCCAGGGAGGCTTTTTCGCCGACGACCAGAATGCCGCGCAAGCCGCCGCGAAACATGTGATGATTGGAGACGTGTAGAATCAGTTCCACCGGCGAAGCTCCCGCCTCGACATAGAAACTATTCTGACGACGCTGGGGCGTGGTCGCGCTTTTTCCCGGCCGACCGGCGCGAACCAGGAGCCTGCCGTTCGCGTACAGGCGAAACGCCATCAGCTGCTGTTGAATGCGAAAACCGTACAGCTTGCCGGGAGGCAATCGCACCAGCATACGATACGTCCCGAAACCCCGTCCGTCGAAGTTTCGCCCCTGGGCGTCCCGCATGGTCCAGGGTCGCATTCCCTCATAACGGGCGTCCGGGACCGGAGCGCCGCCGGCGCCCGAGAACCGATCCGGCGGCAGAAAGCGACGCCAGTAAAAATCCCAGCGCGTAGGCACGAGCACGACTCGACCCCCGGAAAAATTCTCTCCCCTCAAATCGACCAGGGGGGCATCACCGGCGGACGCCTGGCCGGCATGCGCGTCAATGGCGGACGCGATTCGCCCCGGCGTCTCCGCGCACGAGAGCAATAGAGTCGCGAAAAAAACGACCGCCGGTATTGTTAAAGTTAGCTTCAGGGGCACTCCATCGCGGGCGCATCCGCGCGGGATGCCGGCGACAACGGATTTTTCATGCTTACATGAGAGACAATTCTTGAGCCTTGAGGATCAACTCTCCGCGGTTGTGAACTTCAAGCTTCTTGTAAATTTGTTTAACATAGCCGTGAACCGTGTGCCGACTGAGACCGAGAAAGTCCGACACCGACCGCACGGTTTTTCCGCGCACCATCAATTCCAGGACTTGCCGCTCACGATCCGTGAGATGGGGCGCGGCCGGCGCCTCCACCTGGAAGCTGGCAAAGACGCGCAAGGCTATGGTGGGCGTGATCATGGCTCCGCCGCCCAGGACCGTGGCGACGGTTTGCTCCAGATCCCGCAGTTCGCTCTTGAGCAGGTAGCCGAGAACACCGTGCTTGATGGCTTCGAAGATCAGCTCATCCGAGTTCATGTTCGTGAGAATTACGGTTTTTACGCCGGTAACTCTTTGCTTGAGTACCTTGACCAGTTCGATCCCGTTCATGCCGCCCAGCATGACGTCGACAAAGAGGAGATCCAGGTTCGGGGCCGATTTTTCCCGCAAAAACAATTCCGCCGATTCCCATGTTCGAACGGGGGCGCCCACCTCCGGCAAGGCCGACAGGCGACGCACCATTTCCTCACGGAACTCGGCGTCATTCTCGATGAGCCCGATGCGTGCATTTGAAACAGCGGCTTGAGCGGACATGAACGAATATTGAATCGCTTCGTCCCGGAGAGCAAG
>CAZGYS010000496.1:0-5242 GCA_964530305.1 uncultured Leptospiraceae bacterium | reverse complement strand
AGGGGTGAAAGTTCTGCCTTGATAAATCCGATAAAGGTAGAGATGGTCCCTGCCATGGAAGGCGGGGAGGTATGTATTTACCGGGTCGGGCCACCAGGTTCCGCCACCATGTCATTGGACGTAACGGAGTACGAACCATGAAGATGAAACATATATCGATTCTTGCACTCTTCTTATTTTCAAGCGCCCTGCTTTCGCAGGCCCCGGGCGGCGGCGGCACGGCTCCCGCCGGCGGTGGTGGCGGAGCAGGCGGCGGGGGTACGGGCGGCACCGGTGGTACCACGGCTCCTAAAACGGGCGCGCCTCAGCAGGGTTATTACCTGCGCGTTGAAACGCTGGAGAACTTCTCGGACGCCGAGGACTGGCGCGCCAAGTCCACGACGCCTCTGGGAATTACCAAGACCAAGAAACTGGTCCAGCGCGGTCCCATTACCGCGGCGGACAACCCCAATGAAAAGATGCCCGGTCAGTGCCCCGTTACCGATAAGGCCTGTGAAACCGACCCGAACATGATTCTCGGCGTGAAGACCTACTTCAACGACCGCGGTTTCGACCGCGTTGAAGTGTATCCGCCCCACGAATTCGTAATCAAGGGCAAGGCTCGTCAGTTCTCCGTCTGGGTTCTGGGCCGCAAGTATCGCCATACTTTGAGCATCAAGCTGCGCGACTATCGCGGCAAGCTGCACAAACTGCGTCTGGGTCGCCTGGACTATTTCGGCTGGCGTAAGCTGACCGTGACGGTTCCCGGCTGGTTGCCCCAGTCCACGCGTTATTCCATGATCGATAAAAACCTGCACTTCGTTTCACTCTACGTAACGAGCGACGTGCACGAAGTGCCCGGCACCTTCTACTTCTACATGGACAATCTGAATGTGCTGGTGGACCGAACCGAGTCCGTATATCCGGGCTCCGAAATCAAGGACAACTGGTAAGAGCCGGCAGGGCAGGAGCATGCAAATGAAAAATTGGAAAGATAAGCTCGCGCGATACATGCCGATTTGTCTGGCAATCGTCGGCGGCGCGGCCATCAGCGTTTACACCGTAAAAGGTCACGCGCAGGTATCCACCGCTATCGGTTCGGACGTATCGGCCCGCGAACTTCGCGCGCTGACCATCGAAAGCTGGGACCGCGACTATTCGCTCAAGGGCTACGGCTGGGAAGTCGTAACCAATCGCGAGCAAACCTATCGCGGCGCGGATTATGAGCCCATCAAAACGAACAAGCTCATGGAACGAACCGTGCGCCTGATTAAGGGCACCCCGCGCGACATTAAAGAAAACCTGAAATTCGACAAGGCCTACGTGCTGGGCGTTAAATTCGCCTTCACCTTTCCGGGTGAAAACGTCGTAACCATTCGTCCGCCCCGACGCGCGGACGGTAAGGTCATCGACCAGTACATGAGCGAACGAGCTCGTCCTTATCTGAACGAGACCGCTTTCACTCCCGGGTATAAGCCGATCTCCTGCTTCCAGGACGCTTCGCGTTCGGTAACGCGTATTTCCGGTCGTTCCGTGGTCGTGGACTGCGTGAACGGCATCGAGATGCCCGGTCAGGTTAAGGCCATTTCCGTATGGGTCAACGGCCGCGGTAATGAATACAATCTGGAAGGCTGGGTCGAGGACTGGAAGGGCGATGTTCACATCCTGAAGTTCGGTTCCATCGACTTCGTAGGTTGGCGGCCCATGACCGTGAACGTACCCCGCAGCATTCCGCAGGACGTTCGCTCTTATCCCCAGATCAAAACCCTGATCTTCAAGCAGTTCAAACTGCGTGCTCGCAAGGATACGTCGCTGGAAACGGTTTATCTCTTCCTGGACGAGCTTCGCATTCTGACGGACGTCTTCGAGGTTCACTTCGACGGCGCGCAACTGCACTTCGACCAGAACGACTGTAATACCAAACAGCGCCTGCTGTCGGTCATTCGCAAGAACGCCCGCTTCCCGGAGCGTTTCCCGGATACGGCTGATTGTTCCAAGGCGCCGGAAACCAATAAGGTTAACCCGATTCCGGACATCTCCGGTCCTGCCCCCGCGAAAGGCGGTGGTGGTGGAGGCGGCGGAGGCGGTGGAACCAACTAATCCGCCTTCGCTTCGAATCGCCCATCAGGCGATTGATAAAACCCGGGTTTGCGCCCGGGTTTTTTTATGTTGAGTGAATGCAGGCCATTTTTGAAATTCGGACCAACTCGTTATGGCCCACTCATTCTTCCGTAAGACCTTCATCATCACCGTCCTTCAGTTCGTATTCTGGGCGAGCATCGCCTGCGGCGACGGCAAGCCCGAGGAATTCATCCGCGACCAGGAACAGAAAGAGAAATTCACGCCCCTGGTGAAGACCGGGCAGCCCCGGATTTACGAAAGAGCCGGCATCATCATGGTGCCCCGCGTGCAGAACTTTATTCAGCTGGACGGTCGTCGATATCGCGTCGCGGTCACCATTGACAGGAAGCTCAGCAGCACCTTCACGGACCGGGATTATGTAAACTATGAGTGGCGTCGGGTTCGCGGAGTCGGAGAAAAGTTTCGCCGTTTATTTCCACGGGACATGCTCGTCCTGAAGACCTTCAGGAACACCTCGGACTTCGACCAGGAGTATCGCTCGGGTTCCGATGAACGGCCCGTGCCCCCGTTCATGGTCTTTCTGGTCGTGGAAACCGATACCAACGGCAACGGCATCCTGGATGATCAGGGCGACGTCATTTCCCTTCATATCCTGGACATGGCCACGATGGCCATGCATCGCATCGGACCGCCGGGCATGACCATGCGTTACAATGCTTCCTTGAAGTTTCACGGCCTGGGCGTCGGTTCGCGGCGAAAGTTCTTTCTACTTTTTGAGGCCCGCGATCCGAAGAGCAACCGGGTGGCCCATTATCTTTACCACGTTGACTCACGTCGCCTGGAAGAGTTGAACCCGCTCTTGCTCGAGAAGTATCGATAGTAAATCGTCTCCTCCTGTTACACGGGAGTCGCATGTAATTCATTACAGGAATCGTGTCGTTCATGCCGCGGCCCTTGCGCGCCGCGAACGGATCCGGTAAGCTTCGAGTCCAAGTTTTCATTCCAAATGAGGGCGGGCGCGACGGCGCCCGAGGACGATACGATGCTTAAATACAAAAACTACCTGGTGGTGCTCGCGGCTTGCCTGCTGGTCGCCTGCGAAGCCTCCGCGAAGAAGGACCCATTTTCCGAGAACCCGGCCCTTGGTCTGCTGGTAACGTTGGGTGGAATCGGAGGTCCGACGGAGTACGGTTTGACGCCGGCCCCCGCTTTCAATGTTCAGAGGTTCGGTTACGCCGCGGTAAAACTGGCCGACGGAAAAATCCTGATCACCGGCGGCACCCCTTCCGTTATGACCGTAGAGCCCCTGGACAGCGCGGAGCTCTACGATCCCGCGACAAATACCTTCACATTGCTGACGACCATCATGACGCGTACGCGTACCGCGCATACCATGACCCTTCTATCCGACGGGCGGGTTCTCATAACGGGAGGTCGGGATGCCCTCGTATCCGGTGCCTATACGACGACCCGGACGGCCGAGATCTATACTCACAGCGGCTCGGGTGGTACGTTCGCGGCCACGGGCATGATGAACGTCGCTCGCGGCGATCATGGGGCGATTCTACTTTCGGCCACGGACAATAAAGTCCTCGTTCTCGGCGGCACCGGCGGGTCCGCGGCGGATCTCTATGATCCGGCGGGCGGAACTTTTACGGCCGCGGCCGGTTCCATTCCGAACGGCGGCGGTGTCTACCAGATGTCCCGCGTTGAATTGACCGACGGCAAGGTTCTTCTGGCGGGAGGACGCGCATCGGCCGATTCCGCGGGCCTCAGTTCGGCGTATCTGTTTACCAATACGGGCGGGGGCACCTTCGCGTTGACCGGTTTCATGTCGGATCGGAGGATCAACGCGCCGGCCGTTGTGTTGAACGACAATCGGGTGTTGTTGGCGGGCGGCAGTCGGGATGGTTCGCAATCCGCGCATTCAACCACGCTCTATGAGCCCGGGTCCGGAACGTTCTCCGCGAATGCTTCCCTGACCTTCGGCACGGGAGCATCCGTCGCCGTCAAAATGAACGATGGAAATGTTCTGCTGGCGGGCGATTGGCCGCGCAATCAGATTTACGATGTCGCCACCGGCAACGCGACCGAAGTGAGTTACGATCAAGACAGCAGCGATACGAAGTACGCCTTCCGCCTCTCGGACGGCCGGGTGCTGCTTTTGGGCGGCCGGGCGAATCATTTCTATGCTCCGTGACCGTTCGTGAATCGCGCACAAAGCCCGTGTTTTTTTGTAGACACCGTCAACATTATTCTCTTGTTTATGTTTGCGGATGTTGACAATGTCAACTATGCCGTGAACGCAAGCGGAGGATTTGATGATGGGAATGAGCGCAAAGGAAAAAGCACGACTACGGGACAAATACGGCCCCTGGGCGGTGGTGACGGGGGCTTCATCCGGAATTGGAAGATACATTGCCCTGCAACTGGCCGAGGCGGGAATCAATCTGGTGTTGGTGGCCCGGCGACGCGGACCCATGGAGGAAATCGCCGGGGCGAGTCCCGCGGAAACAAGAATCATCGAGGCCGACCTTGGTCGAGACGAAGAGATCGAACGAGTCCTGGCCGAGACCGGCAAGCTGGATGTCGGCATGCTGGTGGCGTCGGCCGGGTTTGGAACTTCGGGAGCGTTCATTGAATCGCCCTTGCGCGCGGAACTGGACATGCTGCAGGTCAACTGCCGCGCCCTTGTGACCATGACCCATCACTTCGCCCGGCGCTTCACGAAGCGCGGCCGCGGCGGACTGGTGCTCTTGAGCTCGCTGGTGGGTTTTCAGGGCGTTCCCTTCGCCGCGCACTACGCGGCCACCAAGGCCTACGTCCAGTCCCTGGCGGAGGGCCTGCACGTCGAACTGGCGCCGCTGGGCGTGGACGTGCTGGCGGCGGCTCCCGGTCCGACGCACAGCGGTTTCGCGGACCGCGCGGGCATGACCATGGGCATGGCGATTCGCTCGGAGGACGTGGCCCGGCCGACCTTGCAAGCACTCGGACGAACGGCGACGGTGATGCCCGGCCTGCTCACGAAATTTCTCATGGGTTCCCTGGCAAGCCTGCCGCGTCGCGGTAAGGTGCGCGTGATGGGCAAGGTGATGCGAGGGATGACCAACCATGGAGCATAAGTTAAAGCGAGCTTCGATTTTCGCCGCGGCGATTTTTCTTTTAGTCGGCACGACCCTGG
>CAZGYS010000495.1:0-5245 GCA_964530305.1 uncultured Leptospiraceae bacterium | reverse complement strand
TGCGCGATAATCCCGTCTATCGCCGTTTGCTGGAAGGGCAAAAAAAGCCGGCTCTCACTGCCGCGCAGAAGCGAATCATCGAGGACGCCGTTAAGGGGCTCACCGACGCCCAGGTTCTGGAATACTTGAAGGCCTTTCGCCTGTCCGAGGCCGGTTCGGTCTATACCCGCCGGAGGCGATTGCGCATCGCCCTGGGGATTGCCGAGCAACCGAAGCTACCGGCCAAGAAATCGGCTCCCCGCATCGCCATTGAAAGCGCCAGCGAAGGCGAATACTTCCAGGGCCAGGACGACAAACGGGGACTACTCAAGTTAAAGGGCCGCATTCGCGTGCGCATTCCTCAGGGCGTCTTCGAGGCCGACCGCGTGGTGGTGGACGTGAATCGCCGTGAGGTATATGCAGAAGGCAATCTCGTCTACAAATCAAAGAAAGGCATCGTGCGCGCGGAACGGGTCATTTATAATCAAGACCTGAACATCGGCATCATGTACAATGCCCGGGGCTACCAGGATCCGGTGCACTTCATCGGTCGGAACCTGACGGCCATCGGGCCCAAACGCTTCGCGCTGAGTCACGTTCGTTTTACCACCAGCGGCGCCGATCCGCCCCACTACCATTTCTCCGCGCGCAAGGTCTGGATCAATTCCGGCGGTCGCCTGGTGGCGGTGGGCGTTTTGTATCACGTGGGCGGCGTGCCCCTCTTACCCCTGCCGTTCTTTTATTCGTCCCCCTGGGGCACGGGCATCATTACCCAGGTGGGTTGGACGCAATTGCGCGGCACCATGCTGCAGAACACCTATCAGTTCAGCGTTCCGCAAGCGTCGTTGTCGGTCTGGCAACCCGTGGCCTATCGCTTCATGCTGGATTACTATCAATACGCGGGCGAGATGGCCGGCGTCGAGGCGTTCAAGTTTTCGCCCGCGGTGAACTACATCGTTCAACTGGGCGCGGCGCGTTACAAGCGCTACGAAATTGCCTCGGACTTTCGCCAGACCAATCAGGTGCGCGTAACCAATAACATTCGTCGCGCGGACGGAACCGTGGGCAGCGACTTCGATCGCTGGTTCAAGATATTCACGCTCTTTAACTTCAAGCACAGCGATTTCAAACGCAACCACACCCGTAACGTCAACATCCGCTACGACAACTACAAGCATCGCCTGTATGAATACGAATTCGGGGGGCGCAGTATTCCCGAGTCCACCATTCCGGCCCTGCTGGAAAACTCGGAAGGCAATCGCGGTCTGGTGCGGGACCAGACCAACTGGAATCTAACTTATAATGAGCAGTGGGACGATCTGTCCGTGCGCGTGACGGCATCGCGCGTGCGCATCTGGCAGGAAGAGTCGGACTTTCGCAATTCGCGCTACATCCCCGTGAGCGACGTGGCGCCCTCCGTGGACATTCAAAAACGTTTCAACCTGGGCCGGGTGCCTTTGTGGGACGGGCCCCTGTACTGGGTGCACGACATGCATACGGATTTGACCAAGATCTATTCCAATGGTCAAATCTTTCAGTCATTGAACAAGAACGTCTATTCCAATCGCCTGATGACGTCCATGTCCTTCTATCCCTGGATTACCTTCCAGCCGTCGGTGGGGTACGAAGCCCGACGCGTAACGGTGCAGGAAGGCGATGACGCCCTGAAGCGGGAGGCCCAGCAGGGTTCCTACCAGGCCTGGACCACCGAGGACACGCTGATTCTGGGACCCGACTATTTGTTCCTGCGCGCGACGTATCGCCAGAAGAAATCCTTCAAGGAAGAACTCTCGGACGCCCCGCAGGTCAACCTGACCGGCTTTGAGAACAATCAGGTGGTGAATGAAACCGAGGTGGCGCTGGAAACACGGCCCATGCGCAATCTACGCGTGGCGCTGACGTCCATTTACGATCATCGCAATTTTCAATTCGAGATCTTCGAGGACAATCGCTGGTATTATCCCGTATTGCGATTGGACTGGACCATCGACTTTTTGAACTGGGGTCGACCGGAGCGTGAAAATCTGCTGGCCCGACGCCGTCTGCACTTTCTCAAGTTACGCATCACCAATGATTATGTGCGCGACACGGTGCTGGGCCGAGATCACTCCAATGTGCTGGGCCTGAATTTTCAGATGGGCGGGTTCGAGTTGCCCATATTGAAACGTCTGCGCTACTTCGAGGCGGGTTTCTACTGGTACCACGTCTATTACAATCAAGAGCTGGATCACATGCGCTTCTCCTTGAAGGGCGACGTGCAATTGACGCGTTACCTTTTCTGGGAGTTCCAGTTGGAATCGCGAGCCGTGGACATCGAGCGTTACGACAATCGTTCGGTGGACGTGACCGGCACGGGCGATTTCGTTCCCTTCGAGCAGGACGTGGTAAACGGCACGGGCCTGGCCGGCGCACGCGCGCGACAGGAAGCGGTCTTTAATATCGGTTACTTCGAAACGGCGCTGATCATGGACCTGGACGAGTGGGAGTATCGCATCGGGATGTCCATCGAGCAAAGACAGATTACGGCGGGAATCAATTCCCTGGAAGTGGTTACATTTTATGACCGACGGGTCTTCTTGAGCATGACCCTGCTGCGCTTCGACATCGCCGGCACGGCCGATCGCCCCAGCCGATTCCTGATCAACCGCGGGCGGGTTCGCACGGCGGATATCGGTAGAACGAGTGTTAATTTCAATTGAGGCCCATGATTTACCGTCGAGACGCAGAGAGCACGGAGGGAATTTGGGCAGTGGGCTCTTACCTTTCCGTCTTCCGGCGTTGGTCGCGAAACGAGGTGATGCTTTTAAAACAGCCGGCACCCAACACTACCCGCCTGAACAAATCACCGCGGACTCCGCGCCTCCGCGGTGAATTTTCGTAATGGTCTGACTTGCATATATGATACGCGAAAGAAACCAAACCTTCAAGCTGGCCTTCATCGGCGTGGATCTGGTCTTGTCCGCGCTGGCGGCCGCCTCCGCGTTCATTTTACACTTTGAAATCGTTTCGCCGGAAAAGAAGCTCGAGGTGATTCCTCACGCGGACAGCATTCTTTCGCCGGGAGTTCTGTTCCCCGAGGAATACGCGGCCGCGGCGGCCTACCTTTTTCTGGGGGCCGTCATCACGTTCATGCAGGTGATTGTTTTCATCGCCACGGATTTGTATCATCCCCGCCGAGGTTTGAACTTTACCCGCGAAATGCTGGCCATTACCCGGGGCGTCATGATCAATTTGATGCTGGTGCTCGTGCTGGTTTTCTTTCTGCGCGTAACGAGCTTCTCGCGTCTGGTGGTGGTTTACATCGCCTGTTTTTCCATTCTCTATCATTCCGTGGGACATTTCGTCTTTCGCAAGATCCTGGAGCAGATGCGGGCGCGGGGTTACAATATTCGCCGCGTTTTGATTCTGGGGACGGGCCCGTCGGCGCAAAGTTTCGCGCGGACCTTGCTGCGCCATTCCATCTACGGTTATCGCGTCGTGGGCATGCTGGGGCCGATGAAGGGCGTGCCCCCGGAGTTAAAGGAACTGGTAAAAGGTACCCAGCGTGATTTCAAAAGCGCCGTACGTAAGCTCGACGCGGACGTACTCATCTACAGCCTGGCCACGGATAAGGACAAACTGTCTCAGGTTATTGATTTCTGTGATGAAGAGGGCATCGACTGTCGCATTGTCCCCGAATGGACGGACATGGTGACTCACCAGGCGCGCATCGAGGCCATCGACGGCATTCCCATTCTTACCATTCGCGACATTCCCCTGAAGAACGGTTACAATCGCTTCGTCAAGCGCGCCTTTGATCTGATCTCATCGGCGCTGGTATTGCTTATGCTTTCGCCGGTGATGATTCTGATTGCCCTCATTATCAAGCTGACGGATCGGGGACCGATATTTTTCGCGCAGGACCGCGTGGGGCTGGATCGCAAACTGATCCCCGTCTATAAATTTCGTAGTATGCGCGTGCAGAAACAAGCCGAATCGGATTCACGCTGGGGCGTGAAGAACGACGACCGGATCACCGGCATCGGTAAGTTTATTCGCAAGACTTCTTTGGATGAATTGCCCCAGCTCTGGAATGTTTTGAAAGGCGATATGTCCGTCGTGGGCCCGCGTCCGGAGCGACCCCATTTCGTGGCGCAGTTTAAATCGCGCTACGATCAATACATGCGCCGCCATGCCGTTAAGGCCGGCCTTACCGGCTGGGCGCAAATCCAGGGGTTACGGGGAGATACCTCCATCGAGAAACGCGTGGAGGCGGATATCTTCTATATTGAGAACTGGACCTTCTGGTTCGACATGCTGATCATTATACGGACCATTCCGTCCATGATTAAAAACCCAGGCGAATAAGCTCCATTCGCAATCGCAGGTCGGTATCACGTCCGCCGGCTCTCGTTAAGTCGCTCACGGGCGCGGCGTCCACATCCAGCGCGAAAGACGGTCGAAATCCGTCACGAGCACGGTCGAACCCCATTCCCCCTTGCTGGTCGAAAACCGGAAGCCCCCGTGAATTAATTTCCCCCGCGCGAATCCCGGTATAGATTAGAGACCCGACGATGAGGGCCAGATGCAAGGTCAGGCTTAAACTTAGAAGCGCGGCACGTCGGTCGGCGCTGCGACCGAGTTCGTCCGCCGAGCGAAACCCGCCGCCGTAGGGATCGGCGAAGCGCAATCCCGGTCCATAGACCGCCTCGGCGACCCGCGCCGCCCGTTCCACCGATCGATATTCCAGATGCTCTTTACGCGCCCGCAATCCGAGAACTAATGTCGTGACGCGTCCGGCCACGAAGAGGGAACCGGCCAGGTAATCGCCGAAGGAAAAGGAAGCATAGCCGGGAACGGCCGCGTCCAGGGCGTAGAGAGAGAGGCGATTCTCGGGCTCGGCGAGTTTTTTGGCGCGCGCCGTGGGCGAAGGTTGCGCCTTGATTTTCGAGGCGGGCTTCGCGGACGATTTCGCGCGCGACTGAGCGCGCGGAGAGGTCCACGGACTCGGGGCGATGATTAGAATCGCCATGAATACCGCGCATGCTTGTTTCGCCTTTTTCATTTAGAAGTTTCCATTGAAGACGTCCACGCTGACTACATTGCTGGGGAGGGATTCCGAAAAGCCGTTGTAGGCCGTGACCAGAAAATAGAGCGAACCGGTAAAAGGGCTCTGGGTGAAAGAGATGAAATTTTGACCGGACTCGGTCAGGCGGTCCCGGTCGCGATACAGCTCATCCTGGGCGATGGGGGGCCGGTCCGTGAAAACATATACGCGATACAACAA
>CAZGYS010000494.1:0-5250 GCA_964530305.1 uncultured Leptospiraceae bacterium | reverse complement strand
GGAACAGGAGTACATCACCCTGCGTTCGAATCCCGACGCGCGTAAATCGCCCCGGGCGCTGGCGCGACTGTCCCTGAACAATGCCCTGGGTATTCGCGTGCCCCTGGCGAACCTGGTTCGCATCAGCAAGGTCCCCGGGGAAAAACCCCTGCGCAGGGAGAATCGCATGAACACGGTCTACATCGTGGGAGAAATGGACGGGCGCTCCATAACTTATGCCGGTATCGACCTGTTGCAGTTGCTGTATGGTTTACGTCCGGCCGAAGGCAAGCGCGTGGAGTTTTCCCTGTTCGGCGCGAAGTACAAGACGGCGGACGGTCGCGTCCTGGACGTGAGCATCGGCGGTGAATGGGAGTTGACCCTGGAAGTCTTTCGCGACCTGGGCGCGGCCATGGGCGTGGCGATTTTCTTTATCTTCGTGGTGCTCACGGCCCAGTTCGGAACCCTGCGCGAAGCGCTGCTGGTCATGCTTACGATTCCCTTGAGCTTGATCGGCGTTTTGCCGGGTTTCATGGTGCTCGGTTATACGAAGGGATTATTCTTCAACGCTACATCCATGATCGGCGTCATCGCCCTGGCGGGAATCGCGGTGAACAATTCCATTATTTTGCTGGAATACCTCAAGAGTTTGTTGCGCGAAGGCATGGATGTCGTCGACGCCCTGACGCGGGCCGCCGTGACGCGCTTTCGCCCCATCATGCTGACCACGGTCACCACCATCCTGGGGTCGGCTACCATCGCGGGCGATCCCGTTTGGGCGGGTCTCGCGTTTGCCGTGATTCTAGGGCTGGGCGTGTCGTCCCTGCTGACCTTGCTGGTGTTTCCCATTGCGTATCGCATGCTCATGCGAGTGTAGGGAAACGGGACTACGAGGCCGCGTCCCGACCGGCGGTGCTGAGGTCGGGAGTCGACGGCGGAGACGCGGCCGCCAGGGGCTCGGTATGACGGAGGAGGATGTCCCGCCAGGGTCCGGTGGAGCGCAGCTTGCACAGGTTGCCCAGGTGGCCGTTGATGGTGCGATCGATGAAGATGACGTGGCGTGGAATTTCCATGTCCATGCCCTCCATCCAGTGCAAGCGCCCCAGTTCCATGAGACGTTCATAGAGGTCCGCGTCTTCGCCGAAGGTATAGGGCGGGCTTTCGCGAAAGGGTTCGGCCAGAACGCGGCCGTAGTCCTGGAGAATGTGCTCGGGCAATGCGTCTCCGTTCAGGCGGCGAATGCCCATGCGGCGCAGATGCTCCCCGATGCCGTTAAAATCGCCGGCCACCAGGCTGCGCGCGGCCATGCCGTAACCCTCCGCCACCTGCTCGGGGATTTCCTTGATGCAACCGAAATCGTACATGATGACGCGTCCGTCCGCGGTAAAGGCGAAGTTGGCGAAATTAGGATCCGCGTGGAGGAAGCGATGTTTTAGAAAGGATTGCAGGGTCAGTTCGGCCAGGGCCAGGCCCCACTTGTTTCGAAGTTCGGCGGGGTATTCCTCCGAGCAGGCGTCCTCGGGAGAGATGCCTGCCAGGAATTCCATGCATATGACGCGGCGGCTGGTGAGTTCGGGGATGACCACCGGCAGTACCAACGAACTTTCGTCGGCGAAGTTCTCCCGCATGCGGGCGATGTGGCGTGCTTCCAGTTCGTAGTCCAGTTCCTGCAGCAGGATCGTGTGCAGTTCCTCCCACACCGGTTCCAGGTTCGCCTTCGTGAACATGGAGAAGAGCGAAGTCAACAGTCCGCGCAGATTTTTCATGTCCGCTTCGATGACCTTGTCGATCCCCGGATACTGACTTTTCAATACTACGTCGCGACCGTCCTTCAAGCGCGCGCGATGCACCTGACCGATGGACGCGGAGGCATAGGGTTCCGGATCCAGGTGCTCGATGAGATCGAAATTGTCCCCGATTTCCGCGCGCATGTGTTCGCGCAGGGTTTCGAAGGGAACGGAGGGAGCTTTTGCCTGCAGGGCGCTGAGTACCTGAACCACTTCCGGCGGCAGCAAGCCTTCGTGCAGACTGATCATCTGACCCAGTTTCATGGGCAGGCCCTTGAGTTTGCCCAGGGTTTCGGTCACCCGCGCGGCATTGCGCAGCATGCGTTCCAGGCTGTTTTCGGAAGCGGCGTCCGCTCCTCGAAACAAATTGGAGACGGCGCCCGCGGCCATGGACATGCCCACGCGACTCATGACGCCGCCCAGCTTGAACATGCGCGAAACGGCCGAGGTGATCAAGTCGTCTGTTTTATTGTTTTCGCTCACGTCGGAGTTGCAGTCCCGACTTTCAATAAAGAGGATCAATCCACGAACGGCAATTGGATTTCGAAGTTTACCCGCACCCTTGGTTTCTGGCTGAAGTCCAGGTAGTCGGTGACATTGGCCGCGTGGATCCGGCCGCCGTGTTTTCGAATGATTTTTTCAACCACGGTCAAGCCCAGTCCATGGTCCAGGGTTCCGTAGCGTTCGTCCACGGATTTGACGATGCGGTAAAAGGGCTCGAAGACCAGGTGTTCATACTCCGGCGGAATGCCCTGGACTTTTCCCACGGTAATGGGAACGTTCATGACCGAGATGGTCAGACGCGAAAGGTAAATTTTATGTAGTACCAGGATGTCCGTTTCCTTTTCGGAAAACTTAAGGCCGTTTATGAATAGTTCCTTGAAAGCCTTGCCCAGCTGCTCCGCGTCGATTGCGATTTTGCGATCCGATAGATCGTATTTGCCATGGGCCAGTTGCAGGGTCTGGTTTTTTATGGCGGCGATTTCCTGGACCTCGGCCGCGGCGGAATCCAGGATGCCGCGAATGGCGGTGGCCGGAGTTTCCACCAGGGGCAGGTCTTTTTGAATCAGCCTGTCCAGCTCGTTGAAGACGCTGAGGGTATCCTTGCCCTTGCGCGCGTTCTCGAACAGCATTTCCGCCATGTCCGCGTCCAGGACGTACTCTCCATTGTCCCGCTTTTCCGCCATGTCCGGTATGAAGGAAATCAGGGAGATTAAGGCGCCGAACCCGCCGCCCTGCGAAAAGTTCAAGTTGAGATTATTGAACAGGGTTCCTTCGATGCGGTCCCGGTCTCGAGATATCATCTGCTCTTTCCAGTCATGCCAGGACAATTGCTGCTCCAGGCGAATCTCTCGTTCCATTTCCAGGGCCTTGCGCATGCGGATGAGTTCGGCGTGCTCGAAGGCCCTTTCCACCTGAAAGAGCAGTTCCTCGGACTTGAAGGGCTTTTGAATGTAGGAGTAGATTCCGGCTTTGAACAGGGCGCTTAATTTGGAGACATCGTGCTCACCGGACAGCATGATGATGACCGGATCCAGGCCGGTCTTGATCAGTTCATCGACCAGCTTGTCTCCCGTCATCTCCGGCATGTAGAGGTCCGCCAGGACGACTCGAAAGTTCCGGCGGCGAAAGAATTCCAGGGCCTCGCGCCCGTTGTTCGCCACTACCACTTCGAACCCGTGCCCCTCCAGGTGCGTGGCCAGCAGGCGGGACACGTCCTGGTCATCCTCGGCGATGAGGATGCGATGGTCCGTCATTCCGCCCGTCTCCCGGGAAATTGATTGTATTGTTCAGTCATACTTGAAAAAAAGTATCAGTGTCCGGCGAGCAGAGGCACGAAGCCGTATTCGGAGAAGGATATTCAGGCACCTGATCCGGAGAAGGAAAAAACCGGAGCCGCCTTGAAATTTCGCCATTTGTCGAAATAAACGCCTATGAATTATTGAAGTATTTCAAAAAATTGATGCATTTAAGCAAAGGCGTCCAGGGATTTTATTAACTTTAAGCAATGTATAATTCTCATCGGTTTGTCGATGAACCATAGTGAGCACCATGGAAAAAACTAAGCACTTTATATGGCGATTAACCGCGGCCCGGGAGGCGTTTACCTTCCTGCCTTCCTTGCTCCTCTGGGCGGAATACGTTCGTTTGAGCGGCGGCAGTAATAAAGTCGCCTACGTTCTGATCCCCATCGCCCTGGTGCTGGCTTCGGTACCTCTGCTGGTCGTGGACCTCTTGATTCGGATTCGTGTCCTGAGTCCCGCCCTGCGCGTCATTACCGGCGGAGAAGACGAGCCGGCGGATTCGGTTCTGCGCGAACACAAAAAAGCCCTGCTGCGCCGGCCCTTGATTGAATCGTTGCTGTCCCTGGTGCGCTGGATTCTGGCCGCCGTTCTGTCGGCTCTGCTGGTGTATCGCATGGCGCCCGAGCAGGTGGAAAAAGTACCCGTAATTTTACTCAATGCCGCCGGCATCTTGCCGGTCTTCTGCGTCGTGCATTATCTCCAGGCCCAGGATCGCATCGCGGCGCTTTTGGAAGTGGACGTCATGCGCCGGGTCGACATGAATAACGTATCCTACTTCAAGGTGGACTTTTCCCGGCGTCTCTTTCTGACCCTGGCGGCGATCATCGTCTTACCCATGGGCTTGTTGATTCCCATGATCGGCAGCTCGGGCGAAGTTCCCCATTTCGGTTTCCATCTGGGCGGCACGGCGATTTTGCTCTTCGTCATGGTCTTCTGGACCAATCACCTGATCTCGGGCGTGTATCGCCGTAGTCTGGGACCGATCCTGGATTCCGTTGATAATCTAATGAACGGTAAGCTTCAGTACCAGGCGCCCCTGCTTTCCAACGATGAACTGGGAGACATGAGCCAGGACTTGAATCGCCTCACGGATATCCTGCATCGCGTGCTGGAGAACATTCGCCGCAAGGCCAATATTCTGGCGGCGCAGGCCGACTCCATCTCCAATAAATCCAACGTGCTGTCGGAAGACACTCAGGGTCAGGCCGCCACGGTGGAACAGATCACGGCCTCCATCGACGAAGTGAACGCGGCCGGGGAAACCATCGCCACGAACGCGAAGCTCCAGTCGGAGATGGCGGATCTCGCCGGGGAGCGCATGGGTTCGCTGTTGGAGAAAAACAAGCTGGTGGCGCAGATGGCCCGGGACGCATCGCGCTCCGCGGAATCCACCAGTCGCGAAGCCTCCGAAGGCAAGCAGGTCATGGCCGAGACCCTGGATCGGATGCGCGGGATCAATGAGAGTACGGCGTCCATCGCCAATTCAGTCAACGTCATCAACGACATCGCCGACCAGGTGAACATGCTTTCCCTGAACGCCTCCATCGAGGCGGCCAGGGCGGGCGAGTATGGACGGGGTTTCGCCGTGGTGGCCACCGAGGTAAGCAAGCTGGCGGATAAAACCCAGGAGAATGGTAAGCACATTATCGGGCTGGTACAGGAGGCCGTGGAGCGGGTGA
>CAZGYS010000493.1:0-5254 GCA_964530305.1 uncultured Leptospiraceae bacterium | reverse complement strand
GCGTGCTCTCCGACGTGACGCTCCCCGCGCTGACCGACCACCTGGAGGGCGTGACCGAGGCCGAGATGGACTTCGCCCTGCCGTTCGACCGCGTCGACGCGCAGCCGCACGACTACCACAACATGGCCAGCCCCGAGATCGCCAATCAGTTGCAGGCGTGGGCCGATGAGCGGGTCGCCTCGTCGAACGACTTCGCCGACGACCTCCGGCGGATCGAGCGCTACGAGGATCAGAAAGACCGCACCGCGATCACGCTCAACCTTGCCGAATTCCTCGCCGAGCGGAAGGAACTCAACACGGACAAGGAAAAGGAAGAGATCGGCGAAGAGATGAGCGACTCCGACCGCCCGGTCTTCGACACCGAGGACCACTACAATCAAGAGGCGCTGTCGATCACGGTCGACTACATCAAGCTGCTCTTGGAGAACAAGCTGGCGATCGCGCGGTGAGGCGCCGGCGCCGCTCGAGGGACCGTCGCCTCGCCGCCTACGTGGTGGTCGGATCATGGGGAAAGTTGGCCGACGCATCGCGCTGGTAGTCGCCGTCGCGCTCGGATTCGTCGTCTGGAAAAGCGCAAGCAAAAACTGGTGGAGGAACGCCGGGAACTAATTTCCGGGGACGACCGGATTCGTAGGAGTTTTGCCGCCGAGGAGAAGCGGGTACAAAAGCAGGAAGAGGCCATCACGACCTTTCGCGGAGCACTTACGCGCAGCTTGATCCTGCCCGGGTTGGGACAGTATTATCGCGGCCAAAAACTAAAGGGCGGAATTTTCATGGGAGCTTTCGCCTTCCTGGTATGGAACTACAGCCAAACGCGCGCGGACTACAATGACGTTCGCGCCACCAGCGCCGCCGATATCGCCGTGCCGGTGATTGCCCTGCAGGACCGGGCCTTGCTGGTGAACGTCGCCTATACCACGGTTCGTTCCGCCCAGGTCGACGCCGCGCGCGAGCCCAATCAACAGGCTCTGTATCTTCTGCTGGGATTCTGGGCCTATAATATTTTTGATCTCGTATACTTTGAACCGGAGCAGCCCGGCACGAACGTTTCCCTGCGGGCCGAGATCGGGCCCGATTTCCGCATGGCGTCCGCATCCGGGTTCGAGTCGGCGGTTCCCGGAGCGCGTCTGGCTGTCGGTCTGCGATTTAACTTTTAGAGACTTGCTGGTAGAGACTTTCGAAGATGAACGGAGCAAATACTTCATATGGATTCGCCGCGGCGATGACCCTGGTCCTGCTTGGCGCTATGTTTTCGCCCGGTCCCGTTACGGCCCAGACCAAACCCGCGGAACAAAAAGAGAAGAAGACAAACGAGCAAAAGAAGAGTCGGGACGAATTGCTGGAGGAGCAGGTTCGCAAGGAACGCGAACGCAATCGCCTCTTGCGCGAAAAGCGGGCGGCCAATGCCAAACGCCTGCGTGAGTTGCGCGTCAAGCGCATAGAGCATCAAATTGGTTATCAAAAATATCGCCGGGCGTTCACCCGCAGCCTTATCTTTCCCGGACTGGGCCAGTGGATGCTGGAGAAGAAATTAAAGGGCGGTCTTTTCATGGGCGGCGGCGTGCTCTTGTTGCACAACCTGTTCAGTGCCTGGAATGATTGGCGAGCCGCCGGCGCGGATTACGCGAATCAGGAAGTTCCCGTGGCCATTGCCGCCGGAATTCGTTCCACGGACGCCGTGGCCGTGAACAATGCTTATTTTCAGGAACGCCGCGCCGCGCTGGATTCGTCGCGAAGCAATCTGAATATCGCCCTGCTTCTGGCGGCGGGGCTTTACTTTTATAATCTATACGACATTACCCGGGAAAATCCCGTGCGCAAGCAGGCCGATGCCGTTCGAAGACCGGTTCTGCTTTTGAGCCGGGATACGCGCCCTGAATCGAAGCCGGAAGGGACGCATCACACTCGTCTGGATTTTGGCTGGAAGCTGCGTTTTTAGGACCGTTGACGCCTTCCGGTTCGTATACAGGGCATGCGTCGTTTCGCGCGTTATCTTAATCCGAAGCAAGCTCTCATCGTCGCCGGCGATTAAAAAGTTGAAAAGCAATCCGCCTCGGCGCAGGCTGGGCGCCGATGGATGCCGGTCGTGGAACAATGAGCGGGGTACGCAAGGTTGCCCGTCGCACGCCGCTGTTTCTGGGCTTTAATACGGTTCTGGCGCTGCTGGTTGCGCTGTTCCAATACGAAAACTTCGGTAAACAATTCAGCGCTTGGCAGTACATCGCCATGACTCAGATTCTGACCCATGCGGGCGTGCTCGGAGCCGTCTGGACGGGTTTTCCCCTGGGGGATTGGCTTCAAAAAGTCCGGCCGAATTATTCCTACATGCGCGTGATGCTCCTGTTGCTCCCCGCCACGACCATTGCCGCGCTGCTTTCCATCGGGCTTGGGATTCTACTGACGGAGCTCTTGTTGGGCGTGCGTCCGTTCACGGATTGGAAGACCTACTTTTATATGTCTTTTCTCCCCACCGTTCTGGTATCCATCACGGTTACCTTCGTGCTGGGAAAATTCGAATTCGGCAATTCGCCCGCCGACGCGGCGCCGGCCGAACCCGTCCCGGAGGGCCTTTCGTGCAAGGTGGGCGCGAACATCTATTTCGTTCCCTTCGGCGAAATCATTTATCTTTCATCTCACGGTCGCTTCACCGTCGTGCACGCGGCCGCCGGCGAATACAAGCTTTCGCGCCTGCTCAAGGACGTGCTGGAGCAACTGCCCTCGAGCGATTTCATGCGTATTCATAAGTCCTACGTGGTGGCTTTGCCGTATCTTTCCCACGCTCAGTACATGATCGGCGGAACCTACGTGGTCTATCTGAAAGACGGCGAAGAGACGACTCTGCCGGTGGGGCGCAAGTATACGGCGGAGCTGAAGCGTGTTATGGGGATGAAGTGACGGTGTTGATCAGAGCAGCGCTTTCATGAACAAAGGCTCGGCTTCTTCCCTCAGCCCGGCGGCGATTGATTCTGGCGATGCACGATGCGCAGGACGATGAGGGTGTCGTTCTCCACGGCATAGTAGACCGAGATGGGAAACAGGCGAATGCTGGTGCGGCGGACGGGAGCCTCGATGGTCTGACCGGAGGCGGGATTGCGGCGCAGGCGCTTGATGCCCTGGCGCAGGTCGTCGAAGACGCGCTCGGCGATGCGCGGATTCAGAACGCTGTACCATTCGCGCATGCCCTTGAGGTCCGCGGCCGCGGTTTTCGTGAATTTAAAGTTAAGCACCGGGTTCCAGATCCTTGAAGACGGTTTCTCCATCCAGAAGCATGGCGCCGCTCTCTTTCCAGGTTCGGTATTCCTTCACCGCTTCCTGATCCCACTGGGACTGTCTTTGTTTGAGCCCGCTGTCGTCCACCAGGCTGTCGAAAAGATCCCCGACCAGGCTTTCTCGATCCCCGGCCGAAAGTTCCAGGGCCTGGCGGCGCAACTCGTCCAGATTCATGAGTTTAGAAAACGATTCGGGCCGGAAGGAGGCAAGTAAAAACCCGGTCCCAACCCCGTCATTCATGCGGATTTCATGTGGTTCATGCGTCGGGACCTGTCGTTCATGCGTATCGCCTTGAGATAATCGGGTGATCCCGGCAAACTCCGGCCATGATTGGATTTCGGGGACGCGCTTGTCCCAGGTTAATGTCTTTGTGTTTCGTGTGCGTTGCGATTTCGGTCGGAGCCATGCACGCCGGCTGTATGCGCTTCCAGGCTTCGCCCTTTGATTCCACCACCACCGAGGGCGCGCTCTTGCTGGCGTTGGTACTGGGTAATCCTTTTCAACCCTACGCAATCGGGCAGCCGGACGTCAATACCGCGGCCGACGCGCGCGACGGGCTCAATTCGCCCCAGCAAATCGTTCTGGCCGGCGGGCGATTGTTCGTCGCCGATACCTCCAACAATCGCGTGCTCATCTGGAACTCCGCGCCGGAGTCGACGCGAACACCGCCGGACGTCGTCGTCGGTCAACCCGATCACGCGCAAACGAGCGTGAACACCCGGGGGCGATCGGCGAGCAGCTTGTCCGCGCCGCAGGGGGTCGCCTCGGACGGCGTGCGCCTGGTGGTGGCCGACTCCGGTAACTTTCGCGTGCTGATCTGGAATACGATCCCCACTTCGGATTTCGCGCCGGCCGACATCGTACTGGGCCAGGGCGATTTCACTTCCAATGTTTCGGGCACATCGGCCGTGAACATGCTCAGTCCTCGCGGGGCCGTTTTTTGCGGAGGGCGTTTTTACGTCGCCGATACCCAGAACAATCGCGTGCTGGTCTGGAATGACGGAAGTAGTCTGACCACGGGGCGAACGGCGGACGGAGTCCTCGGACAAGCCAATCACGCCGGCAGCGGGGGCGCGGCCGGCGCGGCGGGACTGAATCGCCCCCATGGTCTGGCCTGCGACGGCACGCGTCTGTTCGCGGCGGACTTCAATAATAATCGCGTGCTGATCTGGAACACGGCTCCCGCGGGTTTCGCGCCTCCCGCCGACGTGGCCGTGGGGCAGCCCAACCTCGCTTCCACTGGGGCCTCGCTCATGGCCGACGGTTTGAACGGCGCGCGGGGCGTCGCCGTGTTCGCCGGTAAGCTGTACATCTCGGACGGAGGAGCCAATCGCCTGCTGGTTTACAACAGCGTGCCCGTGACCTCGGGCGCGAGCGCGAATCTGGTGCTGGGCCAGGGCGATTTCACGAGCGGTGCGGCCGACGCGGGCGGGCTCGCCGCCGGCCTGTCCGATCCCCTGGGCGTGACCGGAGACGGCACGCGAATCTATGTTTCCGATTCGAGCAACCATCGCATCGCCGTATGGACCGGTGACGTGTCTTCCAACGGCCAGGCGATGGACGCCGTGCTGGGACAGGCGAGCGTCGGCGTCGGGGGAGGCGCCAATGCGTTTACGGCGAACGCCTACGGCCTGTTGCAAGTAACGGCCCTGGGCGCGGCGAACGATGGATTGTTCGCCGTGGACGCGGGCGCCAATCGCGTGCTGGTCTGGAACGAGGTGCCGGAAACGGGAACGGCCGGCGCGAACATTGCTCTCGGGCAAAACGATTTTACGACGGTCACCGCGAACGGCCCGGGCGTTGCCGCCGGTCTCAATGGGCCCGGGGCGGCGCACTTCGACGGTTCGCGTTTGTTCGTGAGCGATACGAACAATCATCGCGTGCTGGTCTGGGACGGGATTCCCGGTGGGGGCGGAAGCTCGGCGAATCTCGGTCTGGGGCAGGCCGACTGTACCTCCAATGCGGCCGCCGTCATGAACACTAG
>CAZGYS010000492.1:0-5258 GCA_964530305.1 uncultured Leptospiraceae bacterium | reverse complement strand
AATGGGAAACAGGGATGCCAGGGTTACGACCCCGAAACCGCCGCCGCCGCCGGATTCACCGCCGCCTACGATACGACTAATGCCGATACCCAGAGCCAGAACCAGGGGTACGGTTACCGGACCGGTGGTTACGGCTCCACAGTCCCAGGCCAAACCTGTAAGATGCAGAATATTGGGCTGAAAGTAACCCCAGATGGTTACGACCGTAAGCAGCGAAACAAGTATATATAAGAAGGGCTTCAAGGACCAGTGATAGAGGAAGCGCAGCATCCCGAAGACTACCGCCAGGCCCACGCCGCAACCCACGGAGATAACCAGGGTGCCCGCGTGATTATTAAGCAGGTGGTAGAGCAGGGGGGCATTCCAGGCCTTCACCGAGGAGCCGGCTTCCTTGAGGACCCCGATGGCGGGCTCGGCGTAGGTAGCCATTAGACCCAGGATAAAGGCAAATACCAGGATAACCGCCAGGTTGGACTTCTGTGGCAGCTTGATCCCGATGACCTCTCCCAGAGGCATCAGTCCCAGCAGGAGGCCTTCCATAAAGAAGGTCAGTCCCACGACCACGAGCGAAAGTCCGACGGCAATCGTCGAAGCCTGCGCGACTGGTATACCCAGCACCATTGTTTGAAAAAAGATCAGGTAAAGAATGATCAGGGCGACTGATTTGATCTGTTCCATGATCCGTTCGCGGACATAGGGGAAGATCAGACCCATGGCCTGCTTAAAATCTACTTTAATCTTCTTGGAATTTTTCCCTGCCATCTAGCACTCCGTATTCGGCTGTTACGCGTCGATGAGACAGCTTTCCGAATATGATTTATTGGTCAACATTTACCCGGACGGAGACTTGATGTCGGCAATCAAATGCTAACATGGTTCCGGGAGTTTCATTTCATTATCGGCCCTGAAATCGCGCTTCATCAACGCTTCCGTAAGCCCAAATCAGGCCCCGGCGCCGGACGGCGCGGCCCGGTACGGTTGCGGCGCTCTGATTTTAGGCGAACAATCGCCCCGGGCGAGTGGTCCAATCACCAGAAGCGGAAAACCTTCGTTTTTTGGTTGCCGGCCCGCGGGCGGCGACGGAATATCCCGGAGGTATTTTCCCCGGGGAACCCATCTAGGAACACCAGAACATATGCATCGCGCTTATCGAATTCCGGCCATCGTCTTTGTCATCTTCATCTCGGCCATTATGTGCGCCCCGTCCAGGTCCACGCTGGCATTGCCGCCTTTCATCCCCCTGGAAACTCGCGTGCGCGAAGCCGATATCATCATCATCGGGGACATCATCAAGGTCCGAAACCAAAAGCTCAACTCGGCCAGCTCGGCGGCCGGGATTCGCATTCGCTCCGTGGAGACCTTAAAGGGAGATTCGCCCGGCAAGGAATTCTCGGTTTCCTTTCTCGTGTTCCCCGGCTCTTATGAAGACCAGTTACGCAAGCCTCCCGCGAAGGGGCGTTACTTTCTGTTCCTGAAAAAGAAGAAGGTCCGGGACGCGCAGGGCAAGGAGGGCGTCGTGCCCGTTCTGTATCGCCCCCATCCGTTTTCCTACGCAATTCACAATAAAGAAAACCTGCAACGCTTGAAGCAGCTCATCGCGCTGGATAAGATTCGCCGCAGTGAAATTGAAGCCGGTTCCAGGAAATAGAAATTTTCAATACATACATTCAATAGACACAAGTAGATACGAAGATTTGAATTTGAATCATAAGGGGTTCAACATGAAGACTGATAAGAATACTCGCCGGGGCACATGGCTCAAGTTCGCCGCCTCCGCCCTGGTCCTGGGAGGGCTGGTCGCGTCGGCGCCGCTGTTTACCCAGGCCAATTTCGATCCTTCCTCGGTTCAGCCGACCGATTGCGCCAATGGTAAAATGAAGTGCGGTTTCGTGCCGCTGAGTTCCGCGCAGAAGTCCGCCATACCGGAAGACCCGTCCAACCTGGTGCGCCATCGCGGTCTGCCTTCGCGCGTGGATCTGTCCGGCAAGATGCCGGCTCCCGGTAGTCAGGGACGTCAGGGATCCTGCGTGGGCTGGGCCACGGCTTACGCCATCAAGTCTTATCAGGAAAACGTAGAAAGGCGCTGGGGCTTCGGGCGCCATCCCCAGCAAGGTGGACGCGGCTCTAAAATCTTTTCGCCGGCCTTCGTTTACAATCAGATCAACGGGGGTCGTGACCGCGGTTCGAATCCCGTAAACGCGTTGCGCCTCATGCAGCGCCAGGGCGTTTCCACCTGGGCCTCCATGCCCTATGACCAGCGCAATTATACGCGTCGTCCGCCCGCGGCCGCGCGCAACGAAGCGGCTAAGTACAAAATCAAGTCCTTCAAATATCTGAATCAATCCAATCCCACCGCCATCAAGAGCGTGCTGGCCAAGGGCGTCATCGTCCTGGGCGGCTTGAAGGTGTATGACAACTTCTATCGCCTGGGGCGAGGAGTTTACACCAGCGGTAGCGGCGGCTTTCGCGGCGGTCACGCCATCGCCCTGATTGGTTACGACGACAACAAGACCGCGCCCAACGGCGATCGCGGCGCATTCAAGATTTACAACTCCTGGAGTCAGCGCTGGGGTCAGGGCGGCTACGGCTGGGTATCGTATCGCGGCGTGGCTCGCACCGGCCTGGGTTTCATGGCCGTTTACGACCGCAAGGACTCCAAGCCTTCTCCGTCTCCCTCGGGCGGCGGCGGCACGAAACCCGCGGACGTCCCCGACGTGCCCGAGCGCCCCGTCGTTCAAAAGAAAGAGCTGGATCCCCCCGCGCGGGTGACCGCTTCCAAAGGCACTTATTCGAATAAGGTCTATGTTTCCTGGAGCGCGGTGAAAGGCGCCGTAGCTTATACCGTGTATCGCGCGGGGCCCGGTAAGCCCGAGTTCGGCAAAATTGGTTACGCGCAATCCACGACTTTCAGCGACAACAAGGTCGCCGCGGACGTGGCTTATCGCTATGCGATTGTAGCCGAGGGTTCGGGCGGTCGCTCCAATATTTTTAATTCGCCCCAGGCCGAGGGTTACGCCAAGCGTCAGCCCACGAATCGCGTGCCGGTGCAGGTGGCGTCATTGAAGGCGGGCCAGGATTCGCGCGGGCGCGTATTGCTCAAGTGGTCCGACGCCGGCTCGGCTTCTTATTACCAGGTAATTCGCTACAACGCGAGCGCGCGTCGCTGGCAATACGTCAGTCGACGCGCCCGTTCCACGTCCTACACGGACTATCGTCCCCTGCGTTCCAGCGTGAACTACTATCGCGTTCGCGCCGTGAACAGCGCCGGCTATGGTAAATGGTCGGAGATGGTTCAGGTGAGCGTGGGTGGTCGTAGCCAGGCTCCGTCCCGGGTCACCGGTTTGACCGTGGGCCAGGGCGAGCGTCGTGACGGTATCCCCCTGAAATGGAATCGCGTCGCTTCCGCGACGACCTACTACGTGGTTCGCTATGATCCGCGTGTAAAGAAATGGACCTTCATCGGTCGCACCAGCCGCACGGCGGCCCTGGACCGTAGCGCGGCCGCTCGCAGTGGGCGCGTTTACGCCTACACCGTCATGGCGGCCAACCGGGCCGGGCGCGGTAAATACGCGGAACCCGCCGCGGGCTTCGCGCGCGCCGGAAGTATGCGCGGCGTAACCCTCAAGGCTCCCAAAGGCGTGAAGGCCGTCATCAATGCCGCCGCCAAAAAGATCACCATCAGTTGGAAGGCCTCCAAGGGCGCCAATGATTACTACATCTTCCGTAAGAAAGCCGGTGATAAGGAATTCAAATACGTGGGCGCCACCAAGGGTAAGCTCTTCTATACGGGAGCCATTCCCGGTGAAGCCGGTACCCTGTGGATTTACACGGTGCGGGCCAAGTCTTTCTTCGGCGAATCGCCCAATTCGAAGGGCGTCTCCGGCTTCATCAATGAGGAGCGCTATGTAGTGCGGCATCGCTTCCTGGACGACGGCTTCGGCCGCTTCAAGGGCACCTGGAAAGCCCTGGTCTGGGACGGCGAATCGCCTCCGCGCGAACTGACCCTGCGCGTAACTCGCAGCGGCGGGAACTTCAAGGGCGTTCTCGAAGAGCCGGGCAAGCGCGCCCGTACGTTTGCCGGGGCCTTCATCGCGAAGTCTTCCTCGCTGGATACGAAAGGTTTCCGCATGCAGCTCATGGGCGGTAATAACGGCGCCGGTTCCGTGGAGCTGGTCAGCGGAACCAACGAAGTCTCGCTCTCCTTTTTACGGGAGTAAGCAGGAGTAAGCGCAAGTAAGCGCCTCTCAATAGCGGAAGGGCTCCGATCGTTTCAAGCGGCGGGGCCGAAGCCCGGATTTCTCGCTCGGCGAGGTCCGGGCTTTTTCTTGTCCAGGCGGGCACATTTATGTGCTGGATCTCCCATCAGGCCCCCGTTTTTCTGGCGTCCGCCCCGTAGATTAAACAATGATAGCATATTTTCAGAGTATCTGGCCCTATTTCATATACATCTTCTTTATACTGGGATTCGTGCTCCTGGTTAAGGGCGCCGACTGGCTGGTGGACGGCGCGGCCGCCATCGCCAAGCGCTTTAATGTTTCGGACATCGTCATCGGTCTGACCATCGTGTCTTTCGGTACTTCGGCGCCGGAACTGGTGGTGAATCTCATCGCGTCCTTTAATGATACGCCGGATATCGCCATCGGCAATATCCTGGGCAGTAATATCGCCAATATCCTTTTGATCCTGGGCGTGGCGGGCGTCATCTATCCGCTGACGGTGAACGCCAACACCACCTGGAAGGAAATCCCCATGAGCATCATGTGCGCGCTCATGGTTGGTTTGCTGGCCAACGACGTTTTCTTCGATCAAGGTCCTAAACCGATCCTCTCGCGCTCGGACGGGCTCGTGATGATCGCCTTCTTTATCGTTTTCGTTTATTACACCGTGGGCCTGGCCATGCGGGGCGAAGCCCTGGATGACGACGATGAAGAAGACACGGGCGAAGGCCTGCCCATGCCGAAAGCCATCGCCATGACCGTGGCCGGCATGTTCATGTTGCCCATCGGCGGGGATTGGATTGTGCAGGGCGCCGTGCACGTGGCCAAGACCTTCGGCGTCACCGAGGCCGTCATCAGTCTGACGATCATCGCCATCGGCACGTCGCTGCCGGAAGTGGCCGCCAGCGTGGCCGCCGCCTTGAAGCGGCGCACGGACATCGCCATCGGTAACGCGGTGGGTTCCAACATCTTTAATGTCTTCTGGGTGCCTTCGGTTGATTTTTCGTGGGCTGATCAAGCGTGGAATCAGTTTCGCAATAA
>CAZGYS010000491.1:0-5267 GCA_964530305.1 uncultured Leptospiraceae bacterium | reverse complement strand
GATTTTTGTCGCGACCTGGGCGCCCGGGGCGTCATCAATCGCAACGATTTCGCGGAACTGTTTACCGACGAGGCCAATGATTTGTACGCAAGGGATCCGGAACAATGGTCGCGCCGCGCGCGGCCCTTTCGCGAAGCCCTGTTGGAAATTACCGACGGTCGGCTACCGCGCTTCGTCTTCGAGCACCCCGGCGAAAAGACCATGCCCCTGTCCGATTTTCTATGCGCGCCGGGGGGCATGATTGTCATTTGCGCGGGCACCACCGGCTACAACGCGCGCGTGAATCTGGAGGACTTCTGTCGGCGGCAGAAGCGTCTGCAGGGTTCCCACTTCGCCAATGGCGATGATTGCCGGGCGTTGAACGATCTCGTGCGCGAAGGACGCGTCAAGCCCGTCCTCTCCCGTGTGTTCGCTTTCGAGGAAACGGGCCGGGCGCACCAGCTGATGCTGGAGAATCGCCATCCGCCCGGCAACATGGCCGTGTTAGTGGGAGCGCGGGGGTAACCGTTTCAATAAGGCCCTGGTTAAGGCCGGGTAGCATTCGGCGCTCAGGTGAAACGAATCCAGAAAGCGACGGCATTGAAACGAATCGTCATCGTTCAAGTCGATGATGCGCGTATGAGCGCCGGGGAATTCCCGCTCCAGGCTCCGGGCATAGGCGGCGATTTTGTTTTGCCAGGGCTCCACCAGGCCGGCCTTGCGCATGCGGGCTCGCATGGGACGCGCCACCACGGGCCAGTAGATGAGCGTGGGAATGCGTCGCTCGGCCGCGCTCCGGAGTAGTTTACGCAGAAAAATCACCTGGCTGGGCGCGGCGCGAAAATTCCGAAGGTAGCGGCGCTCGGTTTGTTCGGCGTGTTTTTGGAGCGCCCGGGGCGTGCGGGCGAACATGAGGCCGCCGGGAAAAGAACCGCGGTTTGCCACCATTCGGCGAGGTATATCCTGCAAGAGCTTGCGCTTCAAATCCAGCAGGGTAATCATTTCCCCTTTTTTCTCGGGATGAGGAATGCGGACATCGTTCATGCGCGGTCGTGACGGCGGATAACGATAGGAGGCAAAAAGGCGTTTCAATAGCCAGGTTTCGCCTTCGTCGAAGGAGAAACCCTTGCCCCGGGCGTTCCAGGGGTCGCGAAACGTCGGGCGATGGGGTTCCACGTGGCGGGCCATGAAGTCCGCGTCGTAGGAATGGGCCAGCGAAAGCGTGGCCGTCGTAGGCAATAAATGCGGCGGATCAAATTCGATGATGACATAGGCGATGTCGTTCGTCAGGGCGGTTAGCTTTTCAAAGCTATAATAGTAGTCCGACGGCGGCGCGCCCGAGGCATGGAAGCTGTAGGCATAGGTGCCCGGTCGCAGTTGCGCCATGAGACGGGTATCAAAGGCGGCGGAGCGCGAAGCCCCCAGCACGATGCCCGCTTTTTCGCCCCGGGCGCGGTGGTCGGGTAACTCCCGCGCGAATCGTTCCAGCACCAGTGCACGGGTGGCGTAGACGGCGCCGGACATGTGTCGCCAGTTCTGAAGGCGCAGGCGAACCTCCGGATGCAGCAGAACCTTGTCCGCCAAGAAGAGAAACACCGCCAGGAGTATGGGCATCCAGGGAAAGAGCTTAAAGCGAGTTTGCGTGTTGTGGTTATTCATGGTCATTCCTCAAAACGCGAAGTAAATGAAATCGCGGCCCACGGGAGCGTACTTGCCCAGCAGAAGCATTACGACCAGGGCCGCCGCCCAGGCCCCGGCGGCGCGCAAGGCGTAATTGGACCCGGGGCGAAAATCAATTTTCTGGACGACGTGAAACAGCAAGGCCGCGGGCAGGGCCGCCAGCAGACCCGCGGGATTGGTCGTGGCGACGCCCGGCGCGAAGGTAAGCATGCGTTCATACATCAGGAGCGCCGCGGAGAAATCAGGCGTGCGAAACAAAACGAAACCCACGCAGAGCAGGACGAAAACGAAAATCGCCTTGAGGGTATTGCCCAGAAAGGGCGGCAGGATCGGGAAGGCCGCGCGGGCCGCCAGGAAATCGCGGAGGCGGCCCTCGGCGACGATTAACAATCCGTGATATAGACCCAACAAGAAGAAATTATAGCCGGCGCCGTGCCACACTCCGCACAAGGTCAAGGTGATCACGATGTTTATCCGGGCCCGCCAGGGCGAACCGCTGTTGCCGCCCAGGGGAATGTAGACGTAGTCCCGTAGCCAGTGGGTCAACGTGCGATGCCAGTTGTTCCAGAAGGCGCTGATGGACGTACTGAAATAAGGCGTGAAAAAATTCTCCGGCAGTTCCAGACCCAGTAGCTTGCCCAGTCCCCGGGCGATGTCCGTATAACCGGAGAAATCGCAGTAGAGCTGGGCGCCGAAGGCCACGCAGGCAAGCATGAGGCTCTGCCAATCGTATGCGCCGGGGTTGTCGAAAATCGCCGCGGTGTGAGGCAGGAGGTTATCGGCGATGAGTACTTTCTTGACCAGTCCTTGCATGAGCAGCAGGACGCCCGCCAGTTGCGTGTGGCGTTCCGGCAAGAGGCCGGGCAGGGCGCGGATCTGGTGAAAAAAATCGGAATGGCGCATGATGGGGCCGGCCACCAGTTGCGGAAAAAAGAGGACAAATACCGCGTATTCGGTCGGCCCGTGAACCTTCTCGATGCTCCCGCGATACACGTCCGCGGCGTAAGCCGTCAATTGAAAGGTGTAGAAGCTGATGGCCAGGGGCAATATAATGGAGCGAGCTCCGGTGAACTCTCGCAGTTCGGCGTCGAAAGCTGCTCGTTCCAGAAACGGTAGACTCGTGGCGTCGAAGGCCATGCCCAGCAGGAAGTAGAAATACTTAAACAGAATCAAATTGGCGAAATTCACGCCCAGGATCGCGAAAAGCACGCCCTTGCGCGGCACGGCGGAAGGAGCCGCCCGCAGGCGATGGACCAGGAAATAATTCAAGCCGATGATCGCGACGAAGTGCAGGGCGAAAACCGGAGACCAGGCCGCGTAGAAAATGAGGGACGAAATGATGAGCAGGTACAGACGGAAGCGCCCCCGTCCGAGCCAGAAAAAGGTGTAGACGACCAGAAAAAAGAGCAAAAAAGTTAGTGTAGTGAAGCGCATGTGGTTTTTCTCATTCCCTGGTTTCGCGCGGCTTGCAATTGGCCCCGGTCTGGAGCGCTTGACCCCGACCTGCTTGCGAATCCGGTCTTTCGCCCATTACCATGCGCATGCCTTAAGCAAAACGGGAGTTTAGCGCAAGCAATTTTGGTTATGCAAGCGAAAATGAATGCACAAAAGGATTCGAATGGGGCGGAATTGAACGGGCCCGATTCAACCGCGACGGATGGGGAATCCGGCCTCCTGGGCGGGGCCGTGGCCGGCGTCGGGATCCTGGGCAGCGCCGTCTCTTTTCCGGAGCGCGGTGGGCGCTGGGTGGAGAACGAGGAAATTCACGAGCGTGTGCACGGCCCCCGGTGGCAAAAGCTCATGGAGGAGAAGGGGCTGAACCCGGACTACGCCGAGCGCGTCTTCGGTTTTCGCCGTCGTTACTGGACTCGCGCGCCGGGTGATGCTCCCTCCGATGCTGAAATCGGCGTCAGTGAATTATTACACGGCGCCTGTCGCGGGGCATTGGAAGACGCGGAGCTGTCCATCCGCGATATTGATCTTTTTATCGCCTGTACGACTACTTCGTCCCGTTATACTACTTCGCAGGCGGCCATCGTCGGCGGGCGCCTCGGGTATCTCGGCGCGGGTTTCGAAATGAAGTCAGGTTGTTCTTCGGCGGTGCACGCGCTGACCATCGCCTATCGCTTTCTGGCGGGCGGGGCGCGTAACGTCCTCATCGCCGCGGCGGAAACCCTGACGAAAGTAGTGGAGCCGGGCTCCCGTTTGATGTACGCGGCGGGAGACGGCGGCGGGGCCATGATACTCGGGCACGTGGAATCCGAGGGGCGGGGCTTGCTCGCCTCCTACCTGGATTCGGACGGAAGTCACGCGGGACTCATGGGGGTCCCGGGAACCATGCCTCCCACGGAGCGCGCCCTGGAGAACGGCGAATATTTCATGCGCATGTCGCGCGAAGCCGATGCAATCGCGCGTGAAAAATGGTCCCGGGCGCCCGGTCGCCTGTATCGCGCCACGAATACCAGGGCGGCGGACATCGAAGCCTATGTTCCCCATCAGGTAAACCGAGAGCTGGTTGCTTACGGCGCGCGGGACGCGGGGCTTCCGGATTCGGTCGTGGTGGATTGCGTGGGCGAATACGCGAATACCGGTTCGGCTTCGCTATTGATTGCCCTGGACGAAGCCCGTCGTCGAGGGCGCGTGTTGCCCGAATCCATGGTGATGTTGAACGCGGCCGGAGGCGGAATGGCCTGGGGCGGTCTGTTGTTGCGGGCTTGAGGACTCTTGAACGGCGGACGCGCGCGTTGGAGGATAAGATGCTTACTACGAAGAGCAATCATCGTGAAACGAAAATGAATTTCGAGCATACCAATGTTCTCGAAACGGACGCGGTCTCCATAATCGGAACGGGTGGGCATCTGCCGGGGGAGGCGATTTCCAATGACGAGTTGATTCGTCGCTTCGATATGGATACCACCCGGGAATGGATTGAGGATAACATCGGCGTACACGCCCGCCATTTCGCGCCGGAGGGAATCGCCACCAGTCATATCGCCGCGGAAGCGGGCAAGGCGGCCCTGCGTTCGGCGGGCATCGACGCGAAGGATCTGGACCGCATTATTCTATGCACGACGACCCCTGATTGGACGTCTCCCGCGGCGGCCTGCAAGGTGCAGGCGCTGCTGGGCGCACTTTGTCCGGCGGAGGACAAACAGTGTGCATGCGCGAGTTTTCTCTACGGCCTGGATCACGGCGCGCGACTCGTGGCCACGGGCATGAAATACGTGCTGGTGATCGGCGCGGATATTAAATCGCGCTTCATAAACCGCGGCGATAGGCGTCTATTGCCTATTTTCGCGGATGGGGCCGGCGCGGTGGTGCTGGCGCGAGCGGAAGCACCAAAGTCGGGAAAACTCCATTGCGAACTCTGGAGCGATGGTGGTCGCGTGGAAAATCTGACTACGCCCGCGGGGGGCAGCGCCATGCCGGCGTCTCACCAGACCGTCGATGATGATCTACATACCGTGCGCATGAACGTCGAGGGGCGCGTCATCTTCGAAGATGCGGTGGAGATCATGACCGAGCTGGGTCTGTCCGTCTGTCGGCGGGCGAACCTTGAGCGGGGTCGCGTGGATTTGCTGGTGCCCCATCAGGCGAATCGCGGTATC
>CAZGYS010000490.1:0-5271 GCA_964530305.1 uncultured Leptospiraceae bacterium | reverse complement strand
CTTCCAGCGGCTCCAGCGATTCATCCAGCAGCTCCGGCGATTCGGACCCGACCACTTTCAGCATTGATTCTTTTTATACGTTCAAGACCAGCCAGACGATGCAATTGAAGTACCAGTACTTTACATCAAGACAGAGCTTCAGCCTTTCGCCTACAAACTCGACCATCCAGACTTGTAATACGACGGACTTCGTGAGCTGTGATACCGGCGGTACCTTTACCTGCGAAACCGAGGATCAGCAGAAATGCGGCGGCACGCGGACTTTCATCTTCATCGACAGTATCTCCGGCTTTCGCTACCAGGCTCGCACCGGAACCATTAACTGGGAAGAGGCTTTCAGCCTGAACGAAGGCAATACCGCCGTGAGCATCGCCACCCTGCGCATTGAAATGGTGAGCAGCACGGGCGTTGCTTTTCAGGGTCGCGTTCGCTGCGTAAGTGACGAGCTTTGATTGATTGAAGTTTCGGGCCGGTGTTTATTACATGGGCCCTGAATACACGGAAAACTGGAAGGGCGATTGGTGTCAGGGTGCGTATTTCGGCGATACTACCGTCGCGCCGTTGAAGCTAACCACGAAAAGCACGAAGCCCTGAAAGATCTCTTCGCGTCCTTTGCGCCCTCCGCGGTTCATCCCAAATCACCCAACAAGCCCGTCCGCCACGCCCGCTCCCCTTTCCGCGGCTTTAGTGCATTCCGCGGCGGCCCTCTCATCACCGCCGCATCTCCGGACACTATAACTAGTTTCTTACAATGGTAACACCCGACGGCGCGCTGCCGCAGTTGGGGCAATACATGAGCAAGGAATATAGCCCGGTCGCCGTGGTGGTGAGGGTAACGGAAGTTGTACCTGAATAAGCCGCCGTCGCACCGCCCGTCCCGGTGGTTTGAGGGGCGTAAGGGCAAGAGGTGTCCGTGGAAAGAACGGGGTAATGAGTTCCGTCGGCTAGATTGGTACCCGTGATGACGACCGTGTTTGCCGCGGTGGTAGTCCCGTCGCTGTTGGTCACGGCCGCCACAAGTTGTCCCAGTTGAATGGTGGCCCAGTAGTTGCCGGACGTGTCGGCCGCGTAGGTAACGGATTGTTCTACGGTACTAATTTCGAGTTTGGGCGATTGGGCGGTAATCTCCAGACTGGTATTGCCCACGCCGCACACTCCGCCCAGCGCGTTGACCAGGTTCAGTTGTCCCAGAATGGTCCAGTAGTCCTTCAGCGTCGGGTCGATTACGTCCGTCTCCGTGGTGCAATTGCCGCCGACCACGCAGAACAGACCCAGTACAAATACGGCGATGGATTTTCGAATAAGTGCTTTCATGATTTCCTTCCGCGGCGATGCTTCTTTCACCTTTTCTATTTTCGACAGATTCGGCGGCTCGAATCCACCCCTTTACGCGCGTTAATGTCAAAAAATTTCCAACAGGCGCGGGAACAACAGACATTTCGCGATTTTTGATTGCAAATAGAACCCCGGACTGACCGTGTTTGCGGAATTGAGCCCCGAAGCCGTCGACCAGATCCGCCTCAATTTCAATCAGGACGGCATCCTGATCCTGAATATCGCGCTGGCAATGATCATGTACGGCATTGCCCTGGATATTAATCCGTCCGACTTTCGCCGTCTGCTTTCCAATCCCCGCTCCATGTTCGCCGGCCTGGCGGCGCAGTTCTTGTTACTGCCGGCCCTGACCGTAGGCATCATCCTGCTTCTGCGTCCCCAGGCCAGCCTGGCTCTGGGAATGATTCTGGTAGCATCCTGTCCGGGCGGCAATATATCCAATCTAATCACCCATCTGGCCCGGGGCAACACGGCTCTCTCGGTGAGCATGACCGCGGTCTCCACGGTCATCGCCTCGGTCATGACCCCCGTGAACCTGGCTTTCTGGGGCTCGCTCTTGCCTTCCACGCGGGGCATACTCAAGGCCGTGCACCTGGACCCGCTGCACCTGTTCGGGATCATCTTTCTCATACTGGGTCTGCCCCTGATGCTGGGCATTCTCACGGCGCGTCGCTTTCCCAACCTGGCCGCGCGCATGCGTAAGCCCTTTCG
Source organism: uncultured Leptospiraceae bacterium (assembly GCA_964530305.1). Taxonomy (GTDB): domain Bacteria; phylum Spirochaetota; class Leptospiria; order Leptospirales; family Leptonemataceae; genus CAZGYS01. Next base: position 3,225 of record CAZGYS010000490.1, on the reverse strand, counting down.
CCGGGGCTCCATCGTCTTCTTCGGTCTGTTCGTGGCCGGAGCACTGGCGGCCAACTTCCGGCACTTTCTCAATTACATCCATCTGGTGTTGTTGCTGGTGACCCTGCACAATGCCGCCGCCCTGCTGGGCGGATACGGGCTGGCGCGATTGTTTCGCCTGGACCCGGCCAGTCGACGCGCGGTGACGCTGGAAACGGGCATTCAGAATTCGGGCCTGGGGCTGGCGCTCATCTTCACGTTCTTCGACGGACTGGGAGGCATGGCGATTCTCACCGCCTGGTGGGGCATCTGGCACATGCTGGCCGGACTGGGGCTGGCCTATTTCTGGAAGCGACGCACGCCGGTCACGTCGGACGCGTGAACTTCCAGGGCTCGCAGGAGCTCCCGGGCCGTCTTCGCTTTCGCGCTCTTCGTCTTAAGAATGAAAACCTTGTCCGGTTCGGCCCCCGCGCCCCATTCAATGGCCAGGGCGAATTTCGCGTCGCCTTGCTTACGATGCTTGTCTTTCGTGAGGGTTAGAATGCGCAGGGCTTTCGCATCGGTCAGAGGCGATTCCTCCAGCGTATTGATGCCCAGCCCCGCCCAGGTAGTCTCGTGCTTGAAGGTGTTCGTCTTCGCGTCCAGAACATAGCGCATGCCCGAACCGGTGGTCAAGGCCGCGAAGAAAATATAGATGGGAATTCCCAGGTTGAGTTTCCAGCCCAGCTTGCGCCACCAGTTGCGCGGCTTTTCCCGGATACGGCGATAGACTTTCCAGATCAGAAAAATCGCCGGTAGAATCCAGAACGCTCCATAGCCGTATTTCTCCGGCTCGGCGTGCATGGTAAAGACGAGTTTCTTTTCGCCGACCCTTTGAATCGAATACTCGTCTACTCGCAAAAAGCCGGCCTCTAAAGCCTTGCGCGTCATCGCCCCATCCGGTAACGACTCGGCTCGTAAGCCGGCGCCCATCGCCGCGAAGAACATCGCACTGAAAAGCAAACCGCAAAGAAGCAAGCCACCACCCCACGTCAACCCACTCCCGCGAACCCTTCGACCCTTAGACCTTTCCCCTTCCCTATCCATCCTCCAGCCCCAATTCCTTGATCTGATAAATTAGCTTACCCCGCGAAATGTTCAGCATGCGCGCGGCATGGGTGCGATTGCCGTCGCAGGCCTTCAGGGTGTGCGCAATCAACTGACGGGCATAGTCCTTGAGTAGTTGCTCGAAACCGATCTCGGAGGCATTGTCCGGTATCAGGGCTTTCTCCAGGGAACGACCGCCGCGCTTCGCGCCGGAGGCGGGCTGGGATTCGCGCACTTCCAGCGGAAGGTCGTTCAGGTCGATGACGTCCCCGGGGCTCTCGGTCAAACAGCGCACGACGACGTTTTCCAGTTCGCGAATATTGCCCGGCCAGTCATAGCGCGTAAGAGCACCCAGGGCCTCGGGCGAAGGTTCCCTGGCATTGAAGCCGGGCTCCTTACCGTAGCTTTCGCACAGGTGGGAAATGATGTGCGGGATGTCGGCGCGACGTTCGCGCAGGGGCGGCAGAACCAGTTTGTGCACGTTGATTCGATAATAGAGGTCCTCGCGAAAGCCGCCCTCTCGAGACATGGCCGCCAGATCCCGGTGGGTGGCGAAGACCAGGCGACAGGCCGCGTCCTGGAGTTTGCGTCCGCCCACGGCCTGAAATTTCTTTTCCTGAATCAAGCGCAGAATCTTGGGCTGAATCTCCAGGGGCATCTCGCCGATTTCATCGAAGAAGAGCACCCCGCCCCGGGCCTGTTCCACCAGCCCCTCGTGATCCCCCACGGCGCCGGTGAAGGAACCTTTTTTATGGCCGAAGATTTCGCTTTCCCACAGGGAGGCGGGAATGGCGGCGCAGTTGACCGGAATAAACGGCGCCCGTGCTCCGGGACCTTCCAGGTGCAGCAAGCGCGCAATCAGCTCCTTACCGGTACCGGTTTCTCCCTGAATGAGTACCGGCAAAAAGGACGCGGCGATTTGACGCGTCTTGGCCACCAGGGCATGCAGGCCCTCGTCCACGTAGATCAGGGTTTTGTCCGCGGGCAGTTTAATGCGATGGGCCTGGGCCTCACCGGTGGCGGGCGTTCGCGCCGCGGCCAGGCGTTCCCAGGAAGCGGGGCGCTCCTTGATTTCCTCGATCATGGCGTTATTGCGCAGGGACATGGCGAACGACAACCGCGCGCTTTCCAGAAGCTTGCGCTCCCCGTTCCAGTAGGGCGTGCCGTCGGACTTGCCGCTGAGAAAAATCATGCCCCAGATTTCATTGCGAAAAATCAGCGGCAGAAACAGGCGATAGCCCTCGTCGCGAAAATGCAGCAGGCTTTCTTGAATGAGCGCCGCCACTCGACGATGGTCGCGCTGCTTGATGGGCACGGAGCCGGCCACATAGCGAGCCTCACGCCGGGAGCTGGGCGTATCCCCCACGGAAACCGCCAGGTCCTCCATGCCGCCCTGGAAGGGTAAGGGAAAGCCGTCTTCCAGCAGAAAGACGCGATCCATTTCGTCCGTAAAGTTTTCGGGCAGCTTGCGCCGCAGAAAAGGCATGTAGCGTTTCACGTGTTCGAACTTCAAGCCGGCCGAGGGCGGACCGATGTAGCGAATGCGTTGCTTGCGTTCCCGGTCCGTGGAAACGATGAACCCCTTGTCGAAGGGCAAGACGCGATACAGATTCTGCAGAATGATTTCCAGCAAACTCTCCTGCCCTTCCCGGGAACTATCCAGCGCCTGGAACTCGTCCAGAAAGCGATGCAGTTCCTTTTCCATTCGATACACATCCCGAAAGAAGACGTACTGAATGGTGGCCTTGAGATAGCGATAGTGCATCACCGCCAGAAGAAAGGTCATGGTGCCGATCACGGCGAAGCTCATGTATAGAAACAGCGGCGCCAGCGTGAAGTCGGAAGTAGCGCGCAGATACCAGAACAACACGGCGTAGATGACGGCCGCGCTGACGAAGCACATGCCGAAGTACATGGAGACGCGAATGATCACTCGGCGCACGTTCATGAGGCGATTCACCGTAAGCATGAAGGCGATGATCGCCGCGGGTAGACTACCGATGATGGGCCCCCAGAGCGCATAGACCCATAGAAAACCCTGGCCGCCCTTCCAGCGGTCCCCGGCCCAGAGCAACCAGGGGATCACCAGCCCGATTGCAAGACCGATGAGGAATGTCCGAATAAAGTCCGTCCGCACCCGATCCTGGCGCCGCGTCCCAC
>CAZGYS010000489.1:0-5291 GCA_964530305.1 uncultured Leptospiraceae bacterium | reverse complement strand
GAACATGACGGGTGGTCACGTTATCATTCTGGCCCTGCTGGGCTTTATCTTTCAATTTCAGTCCTACGCGGTCGTGCCGGTTTCGGTGGTGGGCGCGGGAGCCATTTACTTACTGGAAATTTTCGTAGGCTTTCTACAGGCCTTTATTTTCGCCATGCTGACGACCATGTTCATCGGCGATACAATGCATGCCCACTAATCGCGGCGCGTAAAACGGAATAAGAAACAATCGCGGTTAACTGGAAGGCAAAAAGTAATCTTTAGTTTAATATAGTTAATTTTAGTGTCAGTAATTACAGCGTTTTATAATACACTGGAGGATATCAAATAAGATGATTGGTTTAGCATTTATCGGAGTGGGTCTCGGAATTGGTCTCGTTATGCTGGGTGCCGGACTGGGTATCGGTCGCATCGGTGGTCAAGCCGTTGAGGGCATGAGCCGTCAGCCGGAAGCAGCCCCGCAAATTCAGACCGCTATGATTATTACGGCGGCCCTGATTGAGGGTGCGGCCCTCTTCGGTCTCGTAATCGCCTTCCTGTTGGGTGGTACGATCAACTCGGACATCTTGAAAGACTTCGCGAAGGGTTCCGGTACTACCGTTGCCGCTCCCGCGGGTGGAAGCAAGTAATAGAGTTCTTCTCTATTACTTTTCCATTTGTCGATTCTCGGAATCCGGCGGTTCGCGCCGCCTGGAATCCGTGTAAGAGAACGGCCCGAGGAGGTTTTTTGTGGGATTGGAATATCTAGCCGGTGAAGGCGGAATAGATCTACTGGGAGTGAATCCCGGTCTGGTCTTCTGGACCGTCATCACGTTCACGTTGGTCTTGATTGTTCTGCGCGTTTTCGCGTGGAAACCTATCGCCAATGCCCTGGATGCGCGCGCGCAGAAGATTCACGACGACATTGATCGCGCTGAATCGGTTCGTGCCGAAGCCGAGCAGAAGCTCGACGAATACATGGGCAAGCTCAACGCTTCGCGTCAGGAAGGGCAGGACATTATTGCCGAAGCCCGAAAGGACGCGGAGAATCTGAAGAATGAGATCATGGAAGAAGCTCGCAAGGAAGCCGAGGCGTTGAAAGCGCGCGGTCTGCGAGATGTTCAACTGGCCATGGATAAGGCTCTGGAAGAGTACCACAAGAACATCACGGATCTGTCGGTGTCAATCGCCGGTCAAATTCTGAATAAAACTCTCAAGCCGGAAGACCACAAACAGTTGATCAGCGACTCCATCGAGAGCTTCAAAAGTTTGAATTAAGAGTCCGACCCGCGCGCGGGTCGGTCATCGCCTCATTTAGCAAGGGCGAAGAAACATGATAAAAGACGGAAAACTAGCAAGTGTGTACGCCGAGGCCGTTCTGGACCTCGCTCGCGCGGCCAATAGCCGCGAGGACATCGAGCAGGAACTGCACGCCTTGAACGAAGCCATGCATGCCGATCAGGCGGTCTGGAAGTTCTTTGAATCACCGGTCGTGCCGGTCGACGACAAGGTGCGCGTGCTCGAGAAGACGTTGAAGGGCCAGCTCAGCGAGTTGCTGTTCAATTTTCTGGGTGTGCTGGCGCGACGCAAACGCATGAATCACATTCCGGACATCGCCCAGGTTTATACCATGCTCCTGGACGAGGAGCTGAAACGTCGTCGCGTGGACCTGCAAGTGGCCGCGGCTACGGACCAGGCCCTCATTGATCGGATCCGGGAAGCCTTGCAATCGTATTTGAAATCCGAAGTTGTCCTGGAAGTCAGGGAGAACCCCGAACTCATCGGCGGCCTGATTGTTCGCTCCGGCGATCTGCTGATCGACACCAGTCTGCGCAGCGGACTGAATCGCATCGGTGCTTCCCTCCGGGAACGCAAAATAATCGGTGAGGATTACTATGAAAATTAAAACAGACGAGATATCGAGCGTACTCAAAAAGGAAATCGAAGGCTTCCAGTCCAAGCTGGATCTGGCCGAAGTAGGCGAGGTCATCTCCGTAAGCGATGGTATCGCCCAGGTCTACGGTCTCGATAAAGTAATGTTTAATGAGATGGTCGAGTTCGAGGAAGGAACCCTCGGTCTGGCCTTTAACCTGGAAGAAAGCTCCGTTGGTGTCGTAGTCCTCGGCGAATACACCCAGCTGCGCGAAGGTCATCAGGTGCGTCGCACCGGTCGCGTTCTGGAAGTGCCCGTGGGCGAAGCCCTGCTGGGTCGTATCGTGGACGCCATGGGTCGCCCCGTGGACGGTAAAGGTCCCGCCAACACGACGGAAACGTATCCCATCGAGCGTATCGCTCCCGGTATCGCCGCGCGTCAGCCGGTGACCGAGCCCATGCAGACCGGAATCAAGGCCATCGACGCCATGATTCCCGTTGGTCGTGGTCAGCGCGAACTTATCATCGGGGACCGGGGCACGGGTAAAACCGCCATCGCCATCGATACCATCATCAACCAGAAGGGAAATGATGTTATCTGCGTATACGTCGCCATCGGTCAGAAATCTTCTAAAGTAGCCGCTACGAAAGAAAAGCTCGAAGCCCTGGGATGCATGGATTACACCATCATCGTTTCCGCTTCGGCTTCCGACCCGGCTTCCCTGCAGTATCTGGCTCCCTATGCCGGTGCTTCCATGGCTGAATACTTCATGTTCGATAAGAAGAAGGCCACCCTGGTTATCTATGATGACCTTACCAAGCAGGCTAATGCTTATCGCCAGATGTCCCTGCTGCTTCGTCGTCCGCCGGGACGTGAGGCCTTCCCCGGTGACGTATTCTACCTGCACAGTCGCCTGCTGGAACGAGCATGTAAACTCAATGATGAGCTGGGCGCGGGTAGTCTTACGGCACTCCCCATCATCGAAACCCAGGAAGGTGAGGTTTCGGCCTACATTCCTACCAATGTAATTTCAATTACGGACGGCCAGATTTATCTGCAGCCGAACCTGTTCGCTTCCGGTCAGCGACCCGCCGTCGACGTGGGTATCTCCGTGAGTCGAGTAGGTGGTAACGCCCAGATTAAGGCCATGAAGTCCGTCGCCGGTCGTATGAAACTGGACCTGGCGCAGTTCCGTGAGCTGGAAGCGTTCGCGCAGTTGGGAACGGAATTGGACGCCGCCACGCAGGCGCAGTTGGACCGCGGTTATCGCGTTCTGGAAGTTCTGAAGCAGAACGAATCCGATCCGTGGCCCGTGGAAGAGCAAGTAGCGGTGATTTTCGCCGTAACTCGCGGTCACATGGACAAAGTGCCCATCGCCGACGTTAAGGATTTCGAAGTAGCCCTGCTGGAACACCTGCGCAATGCTCACGCTGAACTGCTGAAAGGCATTCGCGAAGTGAAGAAAGTCGCGGACGAATCGGCCATGGACAAGACCCTGGCGGACTTCGAGGATGCTTTCGTTACCGGTCGCGCGGCTGAAGTCCGCAGCATGGCGTAACACGGAACAACGGTGCAACGGCCGCCGGGTTGTCCCGGCGGAACGGTGAAACGGTAAAAAATGGCTGGTACAAAAGAAATCAAGGGACGGATTGTTTCCGTCAAGAATACGCGCAAGATTACGCGTACCATGGAAATGGTCTCCACGGCCAAATCCAAGCGTATGACCGACCGCGTAAACGCCGCCAAGCCCTACGGCGAAAAAATCGCGGAGCTGATGGATACCCTGGGAGGCTTGAAAGGCCAGGTGGAATCCCCCTTGCTTCGCGCGGTTTCCGAACCGAAGCGAATCGCCGTTCTCGTTGTTACGGCCAATCGCGGTCTTTGCGGCGGTTACAATGCCAATACTCTCAAGCTGGCGCGCAAGGTTATTGAAGATCACAAAGCCGCCGGGCGTGAAGTCGAAGTTCACATGGTGGGTAAGAAAGGCGCGGGTTTCTTCAAATTCGTGAAGATTCCCGTGGCTAAAACCTACTTGAATGTCGACGATAAGTTCGAATATTCCCAGGCCGAGGAATTGGCTGAATACTTCATGGATGAGTTTTCAGCCAACAAGCTGGATAAAGTGGAAATCGTTTCCACCCAGTATCATAACTCGTCCAGTCAGACTCCCGGCGTGACGCCTGTGCTGCCCGTAGGTGGTGGTGCCGTCGCCAAAACCGACGAGGATGATGATGACGGCGAAGGTCCGGCGCCCAAGAAGCGCAAGACCGAAAAGGGTTATAACGCCAACGCCATTTATGAGCCCAGCCCGGAGCTGATTCTCAAGAAGCTTCTGCCGTTGACGGTTAAGAGTATCGTTTATACGGCCATGCTCGAAGCGGTAACGTCGGAACAAATCGCTCGGCGTATCGCCATGAAAAACGCCACGGACAACGCGGGAGAAATGCAGAAGATGCTGACTCGCAAATACAACCGTGCGCGTCAGGCTTCCATTACGCAGGAGCTGTCCGAAATCGTGGCGGGCGCGGACGCGGTCGGCTGATATCGGGAAAGTAAGTTAGAAATCATTCAATACGAAAATCGCAGGAAATCAAATATGAGCAATAAAGGACAAATCACTCAGGTAATCGGTTCGGTTCTGGATGCCGTATTTCCGGACAAGCTGCCGGACATCTACAACGCTCTGGACATCGAATTCGAACGCGACGGCGAAAAAGTAAAACTGGTAGCCGAGGTTCAACAGCACCTCGGCGGCGAAGCGGTTCGCGCCGTTGCTCTGTCCTCCACGGACGGTCTGGTTCGCGGTCACGACATCGTCGACACCGGCGCTCCCATATCCGTTCCCGTAGGCGAGGAAACCCTGGGTCGAATCTTCAACGTTCTGGGAGAAACCGTGGACGACGGCAAACCCCTGGATGTTAAGAATCGCGCTCCCATCCACGCTCTGGCGCCGAAGATGGAAGACCTGGAATCCAAGACCGAGATTTTCGTAACCGGTATCAAGGTAATCGACCTGCTGGCGCCCTATACTCGCGGTGGTAAGACGGGGCTGTTCGGTGGTGCCGGGGTAGGCAAGACCGTTGTTATCATGGAACTCATCAACAACGTCGCCAACGCGCACGGTGGTTATTCGGTATTCGCGGGAGTAGGCGAACGAACCCGTGAAGGAAACGACCTGTGGTTGGAGATGCAGGAATCCGGCGTTATCGACCGCGCGGTTCTGTGCTACGGCCAGATGAACGAGCCCCCCGGAGCCCGTCTCCGCGTTGCTCTTTCCGCTCTGACCATGGCCGAGGCCCTGCGTGACAAAACCGGAACGGACTGTCTGCTCTTCGTCGACAACATCTTCCGCTTCACCCAGGCGGGTTCCGAGGTATCGGCACTGCTGGGTCGTATGCCTTCCGCGGTAGGTTACCAGCCCACGCTGGCAACGGAGATG
>CAZGYS010000488.1:0-5291 GCA_964530305.1 uncultured Leptospiraceae bacterium | reverse complement strand
GTGGTGTTGAGCAGCGCGTCCATTCCCAGCCCGAGCAACTTCTGCTTGTCCAGGCCAAGTAATTCCTGCGCGGCCGTGTTCGAGTACACGACACGGCGGGCGTCGTCCAGAGCCAGAACTCCGTCCCCCACCGCATTGAGCAGGCGCAGGGCGGAGGCCTGAATGCCGTCCACATTCAGGGGAATCGCGCCCGCGCGATCCGCTGCTTCTTTGTCCCCAGGGAATTTATCGCCCCGCATAATATATGCTATATTCGACGCCAGACTCATCGTTTTGTAAGTGAAATTCCGACGCGCATTCGACTTGAATTCGAAAATTTTCGAACTCTCTACCCGTGCTCGGGCATTATTACCAGATTTCCGGTAGGCAAGCCGATTGTCGTCTCAAAATCGCAGTGTTTTCCCAGCTGAGTTGCCGGTGCTCCTCATAGTATGCATCAAGAGCTGCTCGCTCTCATTTATACAGACCCACGTCCTCAATGAGACGGGAAAAAATCTTCAGGGTTTGAAGGAAGACAAACCTTCCCCCATGGTCTACATCATGGATAACAATATATACGCGGCGAGTTTGCGAAATATTTCCACCAGCGAAAAGAATCGCAAAAAAACCGCGCGGATGCCGCGGCGATTCCTGACGCCGGCTTCAAGTTTCGCGGCAACCCTTGAAAAAAGGGCTGACGTCCCGCAAGACCCGGAGTCCCTGAACCTATGAGCAACGATGATGTAAAAATAGCCGTGATTGGCGGTTCAGGGGTCTATGATATCGAGGGCCTGGAAGTTGAAAAGGAAGTTCATCCCGAGACTCCCTGGGGCAAACCTTCCGACACCCTGGTCATCGGCAAGTACGCGGGTAAGCGCATCGCCTTTTTGCCGCGTCACGGCCGCGGACACTTCATCGCGCCCACGGAAGTCCCTTCGCGCGCGAACATCGCCGCGTTGAAGATGATGGGCGTGCAAGAAATCATCGCCTTTTCCGCCGTGGGTTCCCTGCGCGAAGAGATCCCGCCCCGGGACTTCGTGCTGCCCAATCAGATCATCGACCGCACTCGCCAACGTCCGTCCACTTTCTTCGGCGACGGCATCGTGGCCCACGCCGCCTTCGGCGATCCCTTCAGCGAACACCTGGCGGAAATCGTGTACGCGCAGGCGGGCGTGCTGGAAAACGCCAAGCTGCACAAGGACAAGACCTTGATCTGCATGGAAGGCCCGCTCTTCTCAACGCGCGCCGAGTCCAATATGTATCGCCAGCTGGGCGGAGACATCATCAATATGAGCGTGCTGCCCGAGGCCAAACTGGCGCGCGAAGCCGAGATTTCCTACCAGATGATCTGCATGTCCACGGACTATGACTCCTGGCGCCCCGAGGAAGAACCCGTGACGGCCGAATTCATCATGGGCAATTTCGCCGCGAACACCGCCAACGCCAAGAAGCTCCTGGCGGCCATCATTCCCGCGCTGGGTGAAAAGCCCAATCCGCTCAAGGACTCCATGAAGTTCGCGGTCATCACGGCGCCCGAGAAACGCAATCCGGAAGCCGTGGCGCGCCTCAAAACGATTCTGCCTGATCATTTTTAATCGAATTAATTCAATAAAGTCAATATTCGATTAAAAACGACTTTCGCCGAAGTAAAATAGCGCGCCCAAAAACCGTTCGTAATATAACTTCGAAAATCGCCTCAAGAAAAGTGCCGGCCGGCAAGCGGCGTGGACGCTACCTTGCACTATGTCCGAACTTTCGCGCGAGCTTCGTCGCGGCGCCGTCCGAGGCCTGGGTTTCGCCGGGGCCGTGCTGGCAGTATGGCTCGGCTACGGCCTCCTGGCCGATTCGCTCCACGTCTTTAATTCCGGAGAAGTCGTTTCCGCCTCTCGCCTCAACGCCAACTTTCAAAAGATGGCCCCCATCGGAACCATTCTAGCCTGGCATAAGAACATGAGCGGAGCGCCCGCTCTCCCCGACGGATGGATTGAATGCAATGGTCAGGTGATTAGCGATTCCGAATCACCTTTCAACGGCGGCAGTGCTCCTAATTTGAACAACCCGCCCAATGCCTGGAATTCGCGCGGCGTCGTCCTGCGCGGACACACGACTTCCGGGCTGTTCCAGCAGGACGAACTGCAAGGCCACACCCACATCGACTCGGGCCATACGCATGATTACACCTTTTCATCACCGGAGAACGGCGGCACCATTCCCTACGGCGTTCAAATCGGGGGCGGATTGTTTCGCGTAACCAATATTCGAACCACGAACGCGGCGGCGGCAAACCTGGGAGATCCTACCGGGACGACCTTCGGCACTCCGCGTTACGGCAATGAAACGCGCTCGGCCAACATGTCGGTCGTCTGGATTATGCGCATAAAATAATTAACTTTTCACCGGATTTTTTTGATGCAAAGCGCATTGCGCGCCGTATAGTCTACAAAGCGATTTTCATCGCGCGGAGTTTCCATGGACGCCTCCATCATTAAAATCATTCAAAGAGGGTTAATATTCGGCATCACCGCGGCGATTGGCATGGGCGGCACCATTCTGCTGGCGGATCGTTTCTATTCGTTTGAACCGAACCAGGTGGTTTCCTCCAGCCAAATCAATCGCAATTTCGACAAGTTGCCGCCCATCGGAGCCGTCATCGCCTGGCACAAGAGTCTGCCCGGCGCTCCGGCCACGTTGCCGGACGGATGGATTGAATGCAATGGCCAGACCATCACCGACGGCGAATCGGACTTCAACGGCCAAACTGCGCCGGACCTGAATACCAATGCACGCTTTCTTCGCGGCGGCACGACCTCGGGCACGCTGCAGTCCCATCAACTGCAGGACCATCGCCATTTCTGGCTGAACCAATCCGGCGACATCAGTCAGGTGCTCTGGTTTCTGCGTCAGTACATGGGCGCCGAAGCATTCTCCGGAGGCGGCGTAAACTTCACCGACGGCGGCGTGAGCCAGACGGCCCAGAACTCGCTCATTGGCGGCGCTCATTTCGGGAACGTGGGCGCGGAAACCCGCCCCATCAACATGTCCGTGGTCTGGATTATGCGCATAAAATAGCGCCCCCCGGGCCGCTTTTTTAGGTGAAATTCCGAGCCCATTGATTTTCCTATCCCCTGGGTCCGCTTCATGGCGATTTTCAGGGACATAATCAGAATAGCCGCTTTCGTCCGAATGGGCGCCCGGCCCGCCGCGTACGCCGCCCTGGGTCTGATACTTTTGTCGCCCATTCTGCTTCCGTCCCAGCTGGCCGCACAGGTAACGACCCTCAATCGCAATGATCAGGAAAAGCGCCCCACTCCCCGGGATCCGCGCTACATTCCTCCCAGTCTGCCGGATTATCTTCGACGCCAACTTGAGCGCGCACCCGGCGCGGCCATTTCACCCTCGGGCGAAATCAACGCCGAAGCCGTTCTGCGGGCCCAGGGCGTCCGCGCGGCCACGACCCGGCGTTCGCGCCATGAGTCGAAAGGATATTCGGACTCGGCTAATACCTTCGCCGACCGCTTGCTCTTTTCAGAATCCGTCCTGCGTCAATTCGGGATCGACGCCCTTCCACCCCGCGCGCCCGAGGTTAAGATACGCGAAACCGAAAGCCGGCGTTTTCAAGTGGTCTACTTTCTCTCCCTGCCCTACACTCTGGGGATTTCCTATGCCGTCTTCGCGGCGGGCACGAATCAACTGGGCGGGCGGGTCGTGTTCAACGGGCCCGAGACCGCCGGTTTCATTTCGGTGGGCCTGATTTTCTCCGGCTTCGTTGCTTGGTACGACAATCGACGCTGGCTTAAAGTACAAGCGGCCAAAAAAGCTCGCGAAAAAGACATTCCGCCGAGCGAGATCAAAACGCCGAAAAAAAGCGGGTTGCTTCGAACCAATGACCCCGGCTCACGAGCCTTCGCGCTCTCACGCGGCAGCCATCGCGCGAACAATTCCGCTAAAGAACTCCGCGTCTTTTCCTTTTCCTACGACTTTCGCTTCTAATCGAAGCGACGATTCACTTTCGCCTTGCGCCCACGAAAGTCGCGCGCACACCACGCGAAAGCAATGCGAAGACAACGCGAGACGCTAAAAACACTCCGCGAAATTCACGCAAAACAAACCGCCTTCGCATCTTGAAGTATATGCAAGTCCGAAATCTTCACATACTGCATACTTAAATCCTTCGGCGAATAATAATTCGTTTTACAGAAGTTCGAAACTCCTATCCATCTGGCGGGGCAAATACTTACACGCCCTTGCTCCATCCGCATTCGCGCGTAAGTTGATATTTATACGAAAGGACCGAGCAAATGAAAACTGATATTTCGCGCCAGACATTCAAATCCGAAAAGAACTATTCCTCCGTTCGCATGCAGCAAGGCCGCGTGCAACTGGATGCCGACTGGAATGAGCAGGTCGACATTCTGAATCATCGCGATCGTATCCTCAACATGGATTCGCTGGGACCGGTCGGCGCGCCCGCAAACGACGCGGGTTTTCAACTGACTCCGTCCGGGGACTCCCTGGACCTGACGGTTTCGCCCGGGCGATTTTACATCGACGGCGTTCTCGTGGAGAACGAAAAGCAATACAATGTTTCCGCGCAAGCGGACCTGCCGGGAGTAGCCCTGCCCTCCGCGGACGGTAATTACCTCGCTTACCTGAAGGTTTTCGAACGCGCCGTGACCGCGCTCGAGGATCCTTCCATTCGTGAAACCGCGCTGGGCGGCCCCGATACGACCACGCGCATGAAAGTGGTTCGCCAGGTTCATCTGGCGTCGGTCGCCGGCACCGAATTCGATTCGCGCACCGTACCTCCGGAATGGGACGCCATTACCACGCGCAACGCGGGCCGCATGTCCGCGCGCACCCAGGCCGACGGCGGCGCGGATCCCTGCGCGGTGGGCGCGCGCGGCGGTTACACCGGACTCGACAATCTGCTGTATCGCGTGGAAATCCACGAAGGCGGAGCAGCCGGCACGGCGACGTTCAAATGGTCTCGCGATAACGGCGCGCTGGTAACCGAGTGGCTGGAGCAAGACGGCGATGTTCTCACCGTGCGAAGCACCGGCAACGACAATGTCTTGAACTTCAAGCCCGGCCAGTGGATCGAAATCTCCGACGACGGCATGGAACTCGAGGGCACGCGCGGCACGCTGGCGCAGGTTCTTCGCGTGGAAGGCCGTCGGATCACCATTAATCCCGATAATCTTCAGCCTTTCCCCGGTTCCGCCGGCACGCTGGACATCAATGAATTCAGTCGCGGCACGCGCAAGGTTCGCGCCTGGTCCATGATGGGCGCGTCTTCGGTCGTAACCGTTCCC
>CAZGYS010000487.1:0-5313 GCA_964530305.1 uncultured Leptospiraceae bacterium | reverse complement strand
GAGGCGCGAGGGCAGGGAGGCGAAGCCGACCGCTGCGTATCCACGCTGTTATGCGAAGCGGCGACTCTACGCAATGAGATCAGTTATGGAGATTGCTTCCCCAATTTTCTGTTCATATTGCGATGCTGCAATTACTATTCCCACAGAAGTTAGTTGAAGGCCTCGAATGAAGCGCCATTGTTCTTGTAATGTCTTATGATTTAGATAATGCTTAGAAAGATACTCTCTTGCGACGTCAATATCAAGGTAATTCTTCATGTAATGATCCTTGATATCATATCTTCTTATTCGATCAAGATTGAACTTATCTACTCGTTCTTCAAAATCGGCAACAGTCTGGTCTCGAAATGCAAACTTGTCTGATTCGGCAATCGGTTCGAACAGTTCATCACGTATATTACCTGCGACTCTGATCTTCCATTGGATCTGTTTTGCAGTAAATTTTGCTCGAATTTTCCTTCTAAAGATCTCCGGCTGTTGATGTCGAATCGTCCCTTCTAAGCTTCCCAAACCAAATCGATCAGAAACAGTCACACAGCCAAGGGCTTCAAGATGATTTGACAACGAGTCTCTAAACCGATTGCTTATAAAAGGCTCTACCTTGTTTTTCAAGTAGGCCATCAGATCTTCTCGATTTCGAATAGATTGACGAGACAAGAAGTTCAACAAGAAGGCGAAAACTAAGAAATCTAGCTGTTCAGCAGTTATATAGCCAACAATTTCAAGAGCCCTTGAATACACAATTTCTTCGGGCTCACGGCCATGGGCCTGTACTCTTTGGACAAGGAGGCTGCTTAAATGTTCCTTTCTATCAGGTCTTCGTGCTGCAGTTACAATAGAATGGGCCAATGCGTACTGGATGTCTGGTTCAGAAAATGAACCGATTTGATGGGCAGCCAGCTTGGTTTGAATTTCTGATAACAGAGTCTTGATGAATTCTGATTTTCTGAATACGGCTTGTTGTTTTGCATTTTCTTGGAGCTTCGGGAAGTTTTTCTCAAATACCAATTCAGCAATGTCTTTGACATCACTTACAGTTAAATTTTGCGGCTGGACATTTATTGTTTGATTTAGGGCCGGGGTGGTGTTCTGGGTTTTATTTCGCGACCTTCTAAATAGGTGAGCTATGACGGCGATAATCGAAAGCCCGAGCCCAGAGAATAGCCATTCCTTATTATTAATTAAAAATTCAAGTACCCAATTCATTTATGTCTGTAATGTTTTTGTCGCCGTTTCGCATAACGTATGCGTGGATGCGACGCGAGCCGCCCCGAGCCGAAGGCGAGCGCGGCCGTGTCCCGAAGCGCCGCTTTTGGCGCCGCAGGCGATAAAAGCACAAGAGGCGCGAGGGCCAGGGAGGGCGTGAGCCCGACCGCTGCGTATCCACGCTGTTATGTGACGTCGTTCAGATCCGGTTGGCTTTCTGGACCTTCCTGTGAAGCCTTCGAGTCCAGAAGCTTCATTTCGTCTTCAACTTCAGATTGCAGTTTGCGAATTTCCTCGAATGCGAGTTGACTCTCAGCTATGAGTGTGTTGCTTTCATCCGCATTTTCTGCTTCAGGTAATCTTCCGAGTTCGACTTGACCGCCTTTGTTTAAGAAATCAAATAAAGCTCCGAGTCCTACTTTTAGTGTTTCAAATGCTTCGTTTTGCTCTTCAGGGTCCTTGTTGAGCTTTTGTAGTAATTCTCTTGCGATTCTGTCCGATGCGTTTTTCTCGAACCGTTCAAGTTCCGTCTCTAGTAGTTTTACGATTTCGTCTCGTGATGTTAAGCCATCTGTTTCGGCAATTTGTTTCTTTTTGAGTCGAATGTCTAAATACCGATCAATATTCTTTAGTATTAATAATGTAGCTCCCCCGATTAAGTTCAAGACTCCGAATAATACGCCCAATTCCATTATGAGTGGAGATGATTTTTGGACGTATGTTATCGTAATTGTCTCAGGGCGTAAATCACTAGCTACTGTAAAGCCACGTAAAATGTTATTCCAAGTGTGGATCCAATGATAGAAGTCTGTGATATTATCGATTTTGGTTTGATTTGTGAAGTGTACTTGGAGTTTTCCTTCTTCCTTGGATAGGGATATGTCCTTGCCTGAAGAATACTCTTTTAAGTTTTCAATGAGAGCTATAGAAGTTTTTTGCAAAGCGTCTAGTGATCTATGATGCTCTGAAATTTTTTGGACTACACCTGCTGGATCAATTCGCTCATCCCTTAGTATTTCCATGATTCTAGATTCAGCATCTTTCCCTAGTATTCCATCAATTCTATATATATTAGCAAACTGCGTTTCTTCATTGCTGAGCAAATTAAACTCAAAGCTTGAAACTGCTTTAGTAAAATTTGTCAAGTGGGGGTCTAATGGACTTTTTCCGGCATTCGGTCTAGTATTTTGAGTAAGGGTGTTGATTAAATTCTGCTCATGTTGCATGAGTTTTGTTGTTTCAATGTGATCTTTGACCTTTATCATTAAGCTCTTGAGTTCACTAACTCTCATTAAATACCTCGGCTGTAAAAGGGATTGTGAACGATGTCACATAACTACTTATATCTGTACCCCAGAGTTGCGGATCTACCGAACTCACGGATACAAATCCGCATACAGATCCAGATGCACACATCCACTGTATCCGTATACAGATCCAGCCATCCGGGGCTTCGAGATCCGCAACTATCTCACGCTAAATATCAAGAGGATCCTTGATATGCGCAAAATTCAATCTGCTGACATGCGTGTAGATTTCCGTAGTACTGCTACTCTGGTGCCCTAATAGTTCCTGAATAATTCGCAGATCCGTTCCTTGCTCAAGTAAGTGTGTTGCGAAAGCATGTCTGAGTGAATGAATGCTCGTCTTTTTATCTATTCGCGCCTTCTGCAGAGCCCTCTCAAAAATAGCCTCGGCCGAGCGGACGGAAATGTGCCGATGCGAAGGCTGGCCGGGGAAAATCCATGGGACCGTATCGTTGCGGGTCGCGAGGTAATGTGATAGAATACTGAAAGCCGTGTTTGAGAGAAGTGTTATCCTGTCTTTATCGCCTTTGCTCTTTCTTATGTGAATGACGCCTCTTTGGGAATCGATATCGCCGCGGCGCAGGCGGACAACTTCTCCCACGCGAAGACCGCCGGAGTAGGTAATCGCCAGCAGTGCCTTGTGCTTGGGGTTCGCCGGGGCATTGATAATCGCCAGGACCTCGGAACGACTCAGGATGACGGGGAGTCGCCTGCGAGTGCGCGGTCGCTTCAGGATGTCGGGAAAGCGTCGGTGTAGGACTTGCGTGAAATGAAACTTAATCGCGTTGATGGCCTGGTTTATGGTCGCCGGCGATGAGTTTCGTGTTCGCTCCAGGTGTTGCAGGAAGTTCTTTATATCTTCGGCTTCGACATTTTGCGCTGCTTTGCCGGTAAATCCCAGCAACGCGCGATTATAGTAAACGTACGACTTTTGCGTTTTAGGACTGTATTTTCGAATGGCCAACTCCCGGACCAGATCGGGCAAGAATATATCCGGATCGAACCAAAGCTCCGGGCCGAAAGCACTCCGGAGGTGTTGCAGGGAGGTCTCCGTATCCGGCACGGACCAGAAGAGTTCCTCGTGATGCCACTCCCGGTCGGGTAGGGCTCTTACCTTGTTCAACCAATCGCGTCGAAAAGGGAATCGTAGTTCAAATCGCTTTCGTGCTTTATTCCATGTTACGAGCAAATGCTCGTCGGAGCCGGTGAACTTCGTTTCGTCCATGAACGAAAAGGTTCACGGAGTTCGTATTGTTGCGTATTTTTTTAGGGCAATCGTCGCGCGGTATGCGAATCCATCCTGTTGCCATGAGGAGACATCATAGCTTCGCCAGGTGAGTCCCAGGCGCGAAGCCGGACCACATTCAGCACACACAATCTCCCCCGCTCGTTCGCGTTAAAGGCGGACGAATACTCGAAAAAGTACGTGGTGGAGAGGCCCATGTTTTAAAAGTATTTTTATAAATGTCAAATTTAAAAAGAATTATTTTAAAAATGCGGGGAAATTTGGGAGCGGAGTCGGCGCGAGCTGGGCGCGCGGCGAGGAGTGTGTGCGGAAGGTGGTTGGCGACTCCCCGATTCACTTATGTCGCGAACCGGGCATGGACGGGCGTGTGGTAATACTTAAGTGATAGGCGAGGCGCATGCGCGCCCGCGGGGATTCTGTCTTGTTCAGTCTTCGAGCTCACGCGGTTTGTCGGGGAGCGCCTGGACCTGTTCCCAGTCCAGTTTGTGGTCGTCGGGCTTTTCCAGCTTACCCGCGAAGAAGTAAGCTTCGGCCGCCTTGCCCAGGGCGTACGTGGCGGAGCCGGCCAGGCTGCCGGAGGTGGCCCAGCCGGCGTAGGGAATGAGCTTCGCGAGTTGCTGGCCGATGTAACGCACACCGCTGGCCGCGGCGATATTCAAACCCGCGGCGGAAAGGTATTCGTAGGCGGTTTCCTTGCTCACCGGGCGGCACGACAGTCCGCCGATGAATGACAGCATGAGTAGTTGCAACGGCATGAGCACGACGAAGTCCGAAAGAGGGATCGGAGACGCACCGACGCCGGATGCGATAACCGAAAAACGTTTGATCAGCGCGGAGGAAATTTTCCGCAGTTGCTTCTTGCGGCGCTGGGCCTGGAAGAAATCAAGCAGGGTGCTGTCGGGCAGGTGCATGCCGATGAAATCCGAGAGGGTGTCCACGTTCCAGTTTTCGCCGTCGAGTGAACAGATGGGAATAATGCCGGGGTAAGTGTCGTCGTCGATTTCGTAGCCGCGAATGGGAAAGTTCAGATCGATGTTGCGCTTGCGAACTCCCAGGACGTCCCCCGCCATGTAGTCCAGCGCGTCGACGATGAGGGCGGCCTTGCGCGCGTTTTCCTCGGGCGGCCATTCGCGCGGATTGCCCAGGGTGTCGGCCTTGTTCAGGACGATGAGCGAAGGCGTGCGAACGCCCACTTCGTCCTTGAGCGCCTTGGAAACCTTGCGAAACAGTTTCAGGTCGTTGGATAGATTGCGAATCTCCGGCGCCGCGATGACGTGCATGATCACGTCGGGGCGATGTTTCTTCACGTCCTCGATGAGATGATCACTTGCGTCTTGATCCGGGGCGCCGTCCGGTCGCGTGGTTTCGAAGATGCCGCGCGAATCCACGACTTGCCAGGAGGAGTAGCGTTCCTCGAACGTAATCAGATAGGGAATGGATTCGGGCGTGGTGGGCTTGATATCGCCGACCTCGGATACGGTCTTCTGGACACGTGCCGTCACTTCACCCACAAGCTGTTTCCTGTCGTGGAAGAGCACGTCATCAAGACGTGGA
>CAZGYS010000486.1:0-5317 GCA_964530305.1 uncultured Leptospiraceae bacterium | reverse complement strand
TCCCGCACCACCCGGCGCTTTCGTATCTCTTTTCCGGTCTCTTCGTCGGGCCCACCAGTCAGGCGCCCCGCGTGGATGAAGGTCGCCATGAAAGTTTGTACGAAATGGAAATCGCCTTCGAAAAACTACCCGAGATGGGCGACATGCCCTGGCTGTGCGATCGACTGCTGCGTCACCACCTGACGGATCTGACCGGCAATACTCATCGCGCGGAAATCTGTATCGATAAACTCTATTCCCCGGACCGTCCCGAGGGACGCCTGGGCATCGTCGAGTTGCGTGCTTTTGAAATGCTGCCGCATCCGCGTATGAACCTGGCCGTCTATTTACTAGTGCGGGCCATCATCGCGCGCCTGGCGCGCTCGCCCTACCATGAACGCTTCACGCGCTGGGGAACGGCATTGCAGGACCGTTTTTTGCTGCCACATTATCTGGAAGGCGACCTGGACGAGATTCGCTCGGATCTGAGCTCCATGGGGTATGAGTTTCGCGCCGAATACTTCGCGCCCATCCTGGAGTTTCGTTTTCCGGTACTCGGCACCGCGGAGATCGAAGAGGTCGTGCTGGAAATTCGCGCGGCGCTCGAGCCCTGGCATGTGCTGGGAGAGGAGAACATTCGCGGCGCCACCGCGCGCATGGTGGATTCCTCCGCCGACCGCATTCAATTGACCGCGCGCAATCTGGATCCTTCGCGGCACGCGGTGCTTTGCAATGGTTTTCTCTTGCCCCTGCGTCCGGCGGGTCGCCCGGGCGATTTCACGGCCGGCGTGCGCTTCAAGGCCTGGCACCTGACCCATAGTCTGCATCCCAATCTAAAGGTCCACGCGCCGTTGACTTTCGATCTCGTGGATATTCGCTATGGCCGCTCCCTGGGCGGCTGCGTGTACCACGTTTCCCATCCGGGCGGTCGCAATTACGATACGCGGCCGGTGAATTCCAATGAAGCCGAGGCTCGTCGCCTGGCGCGCTTCTCTCCCGGCGGCCATACGCCCGGGCCGGTGGAGATTCCGCCCTTGCTGATCGATCCCGATTTTCCGCATACTCTTGACCTGCGACGCCTGGACCCTTGAATGGCCCCGAGGCGATTCATTGTGAAGGTATTTTGTAATTCGCGGGTAGAGCAATGAACGGCGCGGGAATGGCTGAATCGCTTCTGGAAAGCTACGAGACCAGCGCGGATCGCTACGACGAGATGCTCATGGGCTCCGGTCGCGCGCGAGAGCACTGGAGTTTCTTCATGGACTCCCTGGAACATCTGGGAGCCGGTGAGCTGGAGCATCGCCGACGCGAGATCGAGCGTCTGTTGCGCGAAAGCGGCGTAACCTACACCGTCTACGGAGACGACGAAGGCGAAACCGAGGACGGCGCCGACAGTATTACCCGGGAAAGACCCTGGACCCTCGATCCCATTCCCAATCTTATCGACTCCAATCAATGGAGCAGTCTCGAACAGGGGCTGCGACAGCGCGCCGTGCTTCTGGATCTCATCCTGCGGGATCTCTACGGACCGCGCGAACTCTTGCGTAAGGGTTTGTTGCCTCCGGAACTGGTTTTCGCCCACG
Organism: uncultured Leptospiraceae bacterium; assembly: GCA_964530305.1. Taxonomy (GTDB): domain Bacteria; phylum Spirochaetota; class Leptospiria; order Leptospirales; family Leptonemataceae; genus CAZGYS01. The sequence goes on along the minus strand of CAZGYS010000486.1, from coordinate 3,755 downwards.
GCGGTTTTCTTCGGCCCTGTCACGGCTTGAATCGTGGGGGACGTTTTCTTTCCCTCTACGCCGCGGACCTGGGGCGCACGCGCGAAGGCGATTTCATGGTCATGGCCGACCGGGCCCAGGCCCCGTCGGGCGCCGGTTACGCCCTTGAGAATCGTATCGTGCTTTCGCGCGTGCTTCCGAGTCTGTTCCGAGATTCGCAGGTACATCGCCTCGCGCTGTACTTTCGCGCCCTGCGAGAGATGCTGGCCGAGGCCGCCCCCGGCGGCGGCGATGATCCCCGCATCGTATTGCTGACCCCCGGCCGTAATAGTGAAACCTTTTTCGAACATGCCTTCCTGGCCGGCTATCTGGGATACCCCCTGGTGCAGGGCGCGGATCTGACCGTACGCGAAGGCAAGGTCTGGTTCAATACCCTGGAGGGCGAAAGGCGAGTGGACGTGATTCTGCGCCGCCTGGACGACCGTTTCGCGGATCCCCTGGAACTGAAACCGGATTCCTTGCTGGGCGTCCCCGGTCTTTTGCAGGCGGCGCGTCTGGGTAACGTTGCCATCGTCAATCCGCCCGGCAGCGGCATGGTGGAGAATCCCGCGCTGGCCGCGTTTCTGCCGGAGCTCAGTCGTAAACTTCTGGGGCAGGAATTACGTCTGCCTTCGGCGCCCACTTACTGGTGCGGTCATCCGGAACATCTTCAGTACGTCCGGTCCCGATTTCAGGACATGGTGCTGCTGCCGTTCGAACCGGGCTCCTTGCCGAAGGCCGTCATCGCCGGGGGCGCGCGCGTTCGGCGCAACAGTCTGGAAATTCACTTTCGGGACCTCTCGTCCCAGGCGGCGTCCGACGTGTTGAAAATCGTCGCCTCCGCGCCCCATGCCTTCGCGGCGCGCGAATTCATGCCTCTGTCGACCTTGCCGACCCTGGTGAACGGTCGCATTGAGCCGCGTTCGCTCATGCTGCGCACGTTTCAAATCGCCCGGGACGGCGATTACCTGCTCATGCCCGGCGCCTTGACGCGCGTCGCGCGCGATTCGGACAGCGCCCACGTTTCCGGTCAGCAGGGCGGTATTTCCAAGGATACCTGGGTCATCGCCTCGGAACCCCGTCGAGAGTTTACCCTTCTTCGCGGCGAAGGCGATATTCAGCGCGGCGGCGGCGAAGTGGCCCGTCACGCCGCGGAGAATCTGTTCTGGCTGGGGCGATACATGGAGCGCGGAGAAAACACGCTGCGCCTCCTGCGTGAGGTTTTGCGCTGGATGGACGCTCCCCGCTCTTCGCGGCCGCCCACGTTTCCCGCTCTTTTGCGGGCGTTGACTCATCTGACTACCGCCTATCCGGGCTTCACCGACGAAGAGGCCCTGGACGGACCGGCCCTGGAGGAGAACCTCTTCGCGCTCATCCAGGACGAGAGCATGCCCGGCAGTCTGGCCTACAATCTAAACGCGGCCCTGGCCCGGGGCCAGGAGACACAGGATCTGCTGGCGGAAGACGCCTGGCGAATTCTTAATTCATTACGAGAGCCCATGTCCAATACTCGTGATCCGGCGCGAGCGCTGGAAGAACTGCAAAGCGTCCTCACACGCATGGCCGGCTTCGGCGGACTGGTGGGCGAAAGCATGGTGCGCGTTGTTTCCTTTTTCATGCTGGATATGGGGCGGCGCCTGGAGCGAGCCCTGAACAGCCTGGCGTTGATCCGGTCCGTCTGGGCGGAGTCCGAGCGCGACGATTTTCTCATGGAACGCCTGTTGAGCGTAGGCATGAGTCTGCGAACGTATCGCTGGCGCTACCCGGGTCTCATCAGCGAGGATACCGTGCTGGACTTGCTGTTGCTGGATGAAAGTAATCCGCGTTCCATCGCCTTTCAAACCGCGTCCCTGCAGGCCACGTCGGCGAAGCTGCCCGGTAAGGACGATGCGCCCCGTACCCGCGAAGATCGCCTGTTACTGGAAGCGTTCAGTCATCTGCGCCTGGCGGATCCGCGGACCCTGGTTGCCCACGAAGACGGCGGCCGCGAACACGAGACCGGTGAAGAGCGCAATGGACGCCTCCTTGAATTCGTCACGACCCTGAACGATTTATTGCGCGATTATTCCGACGCGCTGCACGAAGGTTATCTGGCGCGGGTGGAAGTTCCGCGCCTGTTGATTGATACTTAAAGTAAATTAGGGTATGCCTCGAATGACCACTGGGACAAACACAGCTAATATCTATCGCCTGCGCCACTCGACTATTTACGAGTATGAAAAGCCGGTTGTGCTTTCCCATAGCCTGGCGTGCGTCATCCCCCGGGACCTGGTCTATCAAAAACGGGTGGGTGGCGATATCATCGTGGAGCCGCGCGGGGCGTTTACCAACGAGCACGTGGACTATTTCGGAAACCGCGTCGTCTATATTTCCGCCGCCCGGAAACACAAACGCTTCGCGCTGACGGCGGAAAGTCTGATGGAAATTCAAGAGCGCGAACCGGCCCCGGACGGGCTCCCCTGGGAACAGGCCGCCGCGGCATTGGATGAACCGGACGCTTTCGCATTGCGCGAATATCGGCTGAGTTCGCCCATGATCGCCGTGCCCGCGCCGGAGACTCCCATCGCGGCCTTTACTCGTGAGAGCTTCGCGCCCGGACGTCCGCTGGTGCTCGCTTGCCGCGATTTAATGGGGCGAATTTTTCGCGAGTTCAAGTACGATTCCCGCGCCACCGTAATCGGCACGCCGCCGGCGCGAGTCATGGAGCAGCGCAAGGGCGTTTGTCAGGATTTCGCGCATTTGTTCATCGCGGGCGCGCGTTCACTGGGCCTGGCGGCGCGATACGTCAGCGGTTACATTGAAACCAGGCCGCCGCCCGGTCGCCCTAAGCTTCGTGGGGCGGACGCCTCCCATGCCTGGGCCGCCGTCTGGGTGCCCGGCTACGGCTGGTGCGATTTCGATCCCACCAATGACCAAATTCCATCCGACCAGCACATTACCCTGGCGTGGGGGCGAGACTTTGCCGATGTTTCGCCCCTCAAAGGCGTGATCTTCGGCGGAGGCAAACACACGGTAAAGGTCGCCGTGGACATGCAGCCGCTGGACTCATCAGCTACAACTTAACCCCCGACTGTGCGGGCGGGTGGAGCGGCGGAGGGCCAATGTTTAGATTGCGCGCGGGGCGTCTCCGCGAGGCCGCTGCTTCGGGGCGATTGTATCACGGAAAATTCGAGCTGTCAACGGAAAATGTCCCAGGCTTGTGATAGGCTATAAACTGGGAAGATCCGTTTCGGTTGGCGCGCTGGAACGGCTTATTTCCTCCACGGGACTAATCGCCATGCGGGCCGGGTCAGCCGGCCGATTGAACCAGCGCGGTTAGAACCGATTTCGCCTTCGCGACGACTTCCCGCGCCGAATCCAGTTCGTATTCGGACAGGAGCAGTTCCGGATCGCGAAACCCGGCGAAGACCTTGCCCGCCGCGTCTTGCCAGACCAGAATTTTCATGGGTAACTCCAGGCCCATGCGTTGATCGGCTTGCATGAGAGTCGTACCCATCATTGGATTGCCGAAAATGATCAGGCTGGTGTCGCGCAACTCCAATCCGTTTTTAGCGGCGGCATCGCCGTGCTTGATGGTGGCGAAGACATTGAGGCCTTTCTCTTTGATCGCTTCCGTAATTTTATCCAGGGTTTCCGGCGCGCCGTGTTTTGATTCATGAAATATGATGTTCGTCATATTGTTTAGTATCGCGGGAGCGGGATTGGTAACGAAAAAAGCGCGGGCCGGGGTCGGCTTT
>CAZGYS010000485.1:0-5318 GCA_964530305.1 uncultured Leptospiraceae bacterium | reverse complement strand
GCACGCACATGGATTGGATCTCGTCGGTGGAAGTGGCGGGGTCCAGCCAGCGCGCGAACTGCTCCGGCTCCAGAATCACCGGCATGCGATTGCGTTCATGGATGGGGCGCACGATTTCATTGGCTTCGGTCGTGAGAATGGTACAGGAATCGATGGACTTGCCTTCGCCTTCCCAATGTTCCCACAGGCCCGCCATGGCCAGCGGACCGCCCGCCTTGACGTGAAAAAAGTAAGGCTGCTTATCGCCCTTCGGGCCCTTCCATTCGTAGAAACCGTCGGCCGGAACTAAACAGCGCCGTCCTTTCTTGAAGGCATCGCGATACGTCGGTTTCTCGGCGGCCGTTTCGGATACCGCGTTGAAGGTCGGGTATTTGAATTCCAGTTTTTTGGCCCACGCGGGAATCATCCACCAGAGCATGGGAACCAGTTCACGCCGGCTGGATTGGGGCGCCAGGCGTACGGCGGCGATTTCAGTCCGCGGAGCGATATTAAATCGCGGCGCGAATTCCGGAGCCTGCTCCAGATCGAACATCTTGAGCATCTCTTCGATGGAAGTATTCAGAGCGAAGCGACCGCACATGGTAGTTGAAGGTCTAAAGGTTTAAGGGTCTAAAGGTCGAAGGGTTTAAGGGTCGACCTTCCTAGTCCACTTCTCCAACAGCAACGATGCAATCAGCACTATAGGTATGAGAACAATCCCATACAGGAGCGAGCCGACCAGGGACAACATGAACGCGCCCCAGATTCGATTCCAAATAGTATAGTCCGGTGGCGGCGAATCATTAGAAAAGAAGATCAGCCAGATGGAAACCAGCAGGGCATCGAGCCAGTACACCCCCAGGCCGGCCAGAGCCATCTTCAGACGACGCTTTTGCTCAATGAAACCGCCCAGGGTTCCCAGGGTCACGCCGGCGAGCATGCACAGCAGACATACGAACAGCAGGATGGGCGCCGCATGGGAAAGCATGGCGCCGATTTCGGTGCTGGCCGCGGCGGGAATGCCGAAAATACGTACGACCAGCGGGCTCAACAACAGCCAGCAAATACCGCCGGCAATGATGCCTTTCAGGATGGAATTGCGGGCGTGGGCCGACATTTTTTTGTAAATATTAGAATCTGCGCGTGGTGCCGGGCTGTGCGCGAAGGGCTTCTACTTCGCGGCGGAAAGCTTCCAGATCATACCATTCATCAACGAGGAGTTTACGAATTCCCAGAACATGGGCCGCCGTGGTCCTCGAATATCCTCGGGACAGCAAACCGGCTGCCTGTTTTTGTTTTTCGTCCAGCTCATTCGCGATCGTTTCCTGGTTCATGGTTCTCTAAAGCCCTCTATATATTGGTAAAACTAGTGGTAAAATAGAAGATTCAGGGTTGAATGAGACATAATCCACCGTCAACCAAAAAATCCCTAGATGGAAACTTCCTCCATCTGCTGCTCAATCTCTCGAGCCAGCTTTTCGGCGGGTCGCGATCCCTGGCGCGCATACAGATCACAGGCATCTTTAATAGTCTTCAATTCCGTGAAGGAGATCCCGGCCAGAGCGAACTTTTTGGAATCCTTGAGTTGCACAATCTTCATGGAACGGATCTCCCTCCCGTACCATCCGCCGTCAGCCGAAATTTTTCACCGTGCCGGGCCGGAAAAAAAATCACCGCTCCAGGCTCGGGAATCGCTTGCTGGAACCGGGCCGCGGATCACCCTGCCCCATGGCATCCGAATCCAGTCTGGCCGCGCCGGCCGATCCCGGAGCGCTGGGGGAGTTGCGGGAACGCTTGAGGCGATTCCTCTCCGTCCATTTAAATACGAAGATTCTGGATAGCGCCCCCGGAACCCTCAAGATGATGGTCTTGCTGGCGAAGAACCAGAACACCAAGATCAAGGATAAGCTGATCAATTACAAACTGGGGGAAACCGCCAAACGATTGGCCGATGACGGCGCCGCTCCCACCCGTCGCGATCTGGTCATCTGCGAATTCCTCATCGAGGAAATGGAAAAGTACGTCGCCTCGAAACTGAAATAGCGGCCCGCCTTATGAACCGTACTTCAAGGAAGGCACTTCCATCGCAGGAGCAGGTCTTCATGGCGAACGCGGTCCCCGGCCCGAACCGGTTTTCCCGGCGGCGGAATGTCCTCTCCCACCAGGCGAATCTCCACGAAGCCGATTCCCTCGGAAAAATCCCGGCGATGTTCGCGACACAGGAACTTCGCATAGAGCAACCGGTGCTTATTCTCGTCCAGCTCGGTGAAGTAGTCGCGCCGGCGTCCACCGTCGCGATCGTACACCACGCGTAGACCCGGGCCCGAGGCGATGGGAAAGACTTCGCGCCGACGTCCTTGCCTCGATTCGATCACGAAGCGATCCCATTCGTTCACGCGACCCGGCTCGGGGGAAAACATGCACCAGGTCTGGTCCAGGCGGATCCCGAAGGTCAGGAAAGCGTGAAGCCGCGCGGGCAGGACGCGCTCGGCGATTCCTAAATTAAGAAGCAGGACATGAACCAGAAGCACGGCCGCGGCGGCGTTCTTGAACCGGCGCACGAAAGTTCGTTTTGGCGACTCCTTTTCATCGGCTTGCGACGCAGGCATATCCGCGGCCGAATGAAAACCGGGCAAGCGCACTAAAGGCAAGAGCGCAGCCAGGGCAATCCAGGGAAAAAGGCCCAGGGAAAGAAAACAGGCAAAACCAATCTGCATTGCCGCCAACCCGACCAGAGCCCCGCACCTCGCGCGATACGTCTTCACGGGAGAAAGAAGCAGCAAGGGTGCCGCCAGTTCGAACCAGAAGACCCCCAGCGAAAGAGGCCGCAACAATTCCGGGAATGCGCGCATGGAATGAGCAAGTCCTCGCGCGTACACATCCATATGCAGGGCGTAGTACACGGCGTTGCCCTGGAACCAGTCCGGCCCGCTCTTGCAAAACCAGGTAAACAGATACACACAGGCAACTTGCACCGACAATGCGCCCCCCGCCCATGAGAGATGGCCGCGCTTGCCGTCCCCGTCTCGCCCCCGCCGCGCGAACCAGGCATCCAGCGACCAGTATCGCCCGAGGGGCAAAAAGATACTCCACATAAGAAGCAGGCGCAGCAGATCGTCCGCGCCGTATATGAGCGTCGGATTGCGCCCATGCAATGAGACCAGCAAGAACCAGACGACGCACGACATCGCCCGCGCGCGAAACCCGAGCACGAGCGCGAAGGCCGCCAGACCATGAATCACGAAGAGCACTCTATGCCGGGCGACGGTGTCGAACCAGGTATGGGGATAAAGAGCATCCGGAAAAAACGGCCGGCCTCCGGGCAACTCGTAACCCAGGTCCGCCAGGGGCAGAACCCCGGTCGCGGTATAGTGTTCCGAGAGCAGGAAGCTTCGCATGACCAGGTCGGCCATCGTCAGCAGGCCCAGCGCGATTCGAAACAGAGCCAGGGCCCGGGTATCCAGGACGAACATTTCTGGGAGGATTTTTTTACTTGCGGCGGAAAAGGCCATGGTTTCGAGTTTGTCGGTCCCTTGCCTGGGGGCGCGAGAAGTCCATGTCAAGTATTTCCCGGAACGATTCGCGTGGCCGCGGCGATTTTCTCCGGCTACTGATCTTCGCCGTGTCGGTCTTCGTGATCGTACTGGCTCTGCTCGAATTCGCCGTGGGTTTCATGTTCATCGCCGTGATCTCCGACGGCATTGAATCCAATCGTAAAAAGGAGTTCACCCGTTCCTGGAACAAATACCTCGCCCAGCGCAAGCTGGTCCACGAAAGCAAGGTCACCGGGTACGCCTGGTGGAATGAAGTGGCAAGCGCCTTCAAAAAGGGCGACCTGCGCTACATTCAAGACGATGCCTTCGGCGGCGACGCCAGCCTGATCAAGAACTATGACGTCTTCATCGGCGCCGGTCGCAACCTGAAGCTCTTCTACGGGGTCGTTGATTCTCGAACGTCAACGGCGGATCCGAAATTCGTAAACGCCGCCCGGGACCTGGAAATGGAAAAACATTTCTACGCCCTGACCCGGGCAAAGCTCAAGGAATTGTATCCGGTCTATCAAAGGAAAATTCTACGGGGCGGTAAGAAGGTATCCGTCGAAAAAGCCGTGGTCTGGCACTACATTACCGTCTATAATAAGGAGCCGCGCCTGCTCACCGTGTCTCCCATCTGTCAGAATGAGGGCTATCCCTTCACCGAGGGGTATATGCTCTTCGGGTACAAGATGGAGAAAATTCTGCACCTGGCGGGAGAAATCATTCCGGCTCGGATCCGATTGCATGTAAAGAAACCGGAAGCGGCCTACCTGGTTCTGGAGCAGAAGGGCTTTCGTCCGGGTGAAGTCTTCTATATTACTTTCGAGCCCAATATTCTCATCGCGGACAGCGCCCGCAATACGCTCTACATTTTGATTGGGACCCAGATCGTTATCAGCTTGTTGGTATTTCTCATCGTCGGCCCCTACTTCACTCGCCGCTACACACGCGAACTGGAAGCCGTCATTGATGAACGCACGTTGCAATTGCGGGAAGCCAATGACGAACTGAGGGAACGTCAGAAGGAAATCGTCCGAGAGCTGAAGCTGGCGCGGGTGGTCCAACAAAACCTCCTGCCCGATCGCGACATCATCGGCGACAATGTCAGCCTGTCCTGCCTCTACATACCGGCCGCGGACATCGGCGGCGATATCTATGACGTTGTTTCCATGGGTCCGGGTGTCTGGGGCTTGCTGGTGGCGGATGTGGCCGGTCACGGCGTTCCCGCCGCCCTCATCTCCATGATGGTGAAACTTTCCTTCGTGAATCATGCTCGCCCCGAGCAGGATCCCGCCCACATGCTCATGGAAATGAACGGGGAGCTATGCCAATTTCTGGGTACGGGCGATTACCTGACGGCCGCCTACCTGCTGCTGGACGGCCCGGCCCGGAAGCTGCAGTACGCCCTGGGCGGCCACAGGGAGATTCTGCACTATCGAGCCGAGACCGATACCATCCAGGAACTACAGGCGGAAGGCATGATCATCGGGGCCTTCGAGAACGCCGAATTCGTCTCCGGAGAAATCGCCCTGGCGCCGGGGGACCGAATCTTCGTCTATACCGACGGCCTGGTGGAGGAACGCAATGCCTCGGGCGAAGAATTCGGGGAAGCCCGACTCAAACAGGCGATTCTGGATGCCCGAAATGACGACATCAGACACATAAAGCAAAGTCTGTACGCAACTCTCACGGATTTCATGACCAATCGGAGTGCCGCGGACGACATCACGCTGGTGGTCGTGGAAATCGGCGGGGACGAATCGCCCCCAAACTCGGATTCACCACCGGAAGCGGAACGACGCA
>CAZGYS010000484.1:0-5344 GCA_964530305.1 uncultured Leptospiraceae bacterium | reverse complement strand
CTGTTGGCCGCCGGAGCTCTGTTGGCCGCCGGAGCTCTGTTAAAAGAACCGTAAGTTAGTTGTTTGCGCAGCATCTCCTTCGCCTGATCCACCAGCGCCACGAAAGGCAGCCGCGTGCCCAGAAAACCGCCGGCGATAAATATGCCGCAGGTCAGAATAATCGCGCCGTAGAGTCCGAAGAGATATTCCAACACATGTCCCAGGCGGCGACCGATGACGCCCCCCGCGCTCCAGATCTCAGGACCGGGTTTGCTGAAGAGTTTGATCAGCACCGCCACCGCAATCAAAACAACGAGAGCCGCGAACAGACGCGGGATGAGCTCGCGCACTTCGCCGCGATAGATGTACAGGAAGCCCATGATGGCCAGGTAGGGGCCCAGCAGATAGGAAGCGTGGCCGAACAGGAACAGCAGGATGTGGGCGGTAAAATGCCCGGCCGTCCCCACGATGTTGGAGATGGGCGGCAACTCGCCGTCCGCCGGAGCCAACCGGGGCTGATAAGATAAAAGAGAAAGAAAAACCAGCACGCCCAGCAGGAGAAAAACCGTGCCGATCAGCTCGCTGCTGAAGGATTTCTTCAGTTCCGTGCCCTGTGATTCCGTATCGCTCATTCCGTGTTTCCAATCGCGCGGGCTCCGGGCCCGCGTAGAAATATCCCGACCCGCCTCCCCCCGGAAGGCAAAGGTCGACCAATTTGATTATCGACGGGGTTGAAAAACGGCCGGGACCTTTTCCAGGCCTCCCCCGGAAAAGGTCTCGACTCTAGATAGAACGTTCTAGTCAATGGTGAAATTCCTACAAATGGGAGGGGAATATGCGAGTTTTCATTACCGGAGCATCCGGATTCGTCGGCGGGGCACTGGCGGCGGCCATCAAGGGCAAGCACGCCGTAAAGGCCATGTCCCGGAGCGAGCGCAGCGATGAGAAGATTCGAGCGCTGGGCGCCGAACCGGTCCGTTGCGATCTCGAAAGCATCGCCCCCGAGCACCTGCGGGACATTGATCTGGTCGTGCATTCGGCGGCCTACGTGGAACCCTGGGGCACGGAGGAAGACTATCGACGCGGCAATGTCCTGGGAACGGAGAACATGCTCAAGGCCGCGTCCGAGGCGGGGGTGAAGCGCTTCATCCACATAGGCACCGAGGCCGCCCTCTTTCACGGGCAGCACATGATCGACATCGATGAGACCTATCCCTATGCCCTCCAATCGCCTTTTTTATACTCACGGACGAAGGCCCAGGCCGAGAAACTCGTGCTGGCGGCCAACCGGCCGGACTTCCAGGCGTTGTCCATTCGTCCCCGCCTGATCTGGGGGCCGGGCGATTTGACCATTCTGCCCGAGGTGCTCAAGATGCTGGAGGCGGGGCGATTCATGTGGATCGACGGCGGCCGCGCGCGAACCGTCACGACGCACATTCACAACCTGGTCCACGCAATCGTGCTCGCCTTTGATAAAGGCAAGGGCGGCGAAGCCTATTTCGTGACCGACGATGAAATCGTCACCATGCGGGATTTTCTTACGCGCCTGGTTAAGACCGCGGGCAAGGACATCAAGGCCTCGTCCATGCCCGGCGGGCTGGTTCGCGCGCTGGTGTTTTTGGTCGAGGGAGCATGGCGATTGGTGGGCGCCAAAAAAGAACCGCCCCTGACCCGTTTTGCCGCGAACATCATGTCCCGTGACTGCGTGCTCAATATCGATAAGGCGAAGGCCGAGCTGGGTTACAATCCGGTCATCAGCGTCGACGAGGGTTTGCGGGCGCTGGCGGCTCCATAATCGGGCGATTTTTTCTCCATCATTTGTCGAAATCCCAGGGGGCCGTTCGTCCGGGTGATGAGGAGCTTCACACCAAAAAAATCCAATCGCGAAGCTCCCGGAGACAAAATGAGTAAACTACCCCTCATCGGACGCATTACTTTTGCCCTGCCCTTTCTAATCTTCGGGCTGTTCCACTTGGTGAACATCCAGGGAATGGCGCCCATCATAAGCTTTATGCCCGCCCCGGCGTTCTGGATCGTATTTTCCGGGCTGGCCCTCATGGCGGCGGCCGTCAGCATCATGACCAAGAAATTCGCCGTTTACGCCCTGTTCGGCCTGGCGCTGGAGCTGTTGTTGTTCAATATCCTGCTACACATTCCGGGCATGCTCATGGAACCGGCCGAAATCTATAAGCACGCTCTTTCCAGCCGCGGAATTACAGGCGAGGCGGCCCCCGGCATCCAGGCCTTTTTCGGCGCCCAACTGAAACAACAACAATTGATTGTCACCTTCATGAACTTCATGCTCATCGGGGCCTGCCTGTACATGGCGGGGGTCTTCCGAAAGGAGGAATCGGCCAATTAATAAAATTGACGTCCAATGGAGCTCTCGCCATTTAATTCCGGCGGGAGCACCATGATGCGTCAAAAGAAGCACGAATACGGAACAGCCGCCCACCCCCGGGAGGAGGTCCTACTCCAGGCATGATTCCATTGATTTCGCCCGAAGCTCGGTGGTACCGGGTCTTCCATACCATAATCAACCTGCTGATTGTTTACAGCGCCATCGAGGTGCCGCTACGAATCGCCCTGCCCTATGAAGTGCCGCTGTGGCTCTATATCCTGGATCTGGTGGTCGTAGGTTTCTTTCTGGTAGACATCGTTTTCGAATTTCACGTCATGCGGATGCACAAGGGCGTGCCCTGTACGGATCGTAAGATTATCGCCCGCAATTATCTCAAGACCTGGTTCGGCATCGACCTGCTGGCCACCCTCCCGTTCGAGCTGATTGCCACCGGCTTTTTTTCCGAGGGACACCGCGCGTTGCGGATGTTCCGCCTGATGCGCCTTTCACGCCTGCTCAAGCTCGTTAAGATTCATCGCTTCGCGCGGGACTGGCATACGAATCGTGTTTTACACCAGAGCCTGGTGCGGCTCGGATTCTTCGGCTTCTGGATTGCGCTACTTTCGCACTGGCTGGCCTGCGGCTGGATTATTCTGGGCGGCACGGGACCGCAGGTGGATTTTCCCCGGCAATATCTGGATTCCCTGTACTGGACGGTAACTACCCTGACTACCGTGGGCTACGGCGACATTACGCCCGCCACCTGGGCGCAGAAAATTTACACCATGTTCACCATGTTCTTCGGCGTTGCGATTTACGGTTACGTAATCGGTAATGTTTCAACCCTGCTCGCGAACACGGACACGGCGAAGAACAATTACGTCAGCAAAATCGAGGAACTGAACGCCTTCTTCGAGGACAAGAAGCTGCCCTACGAACTCCAGGAAAAAATACGCGATTATTACAATCACATCTGGCAAAGCCGCCTGGGTCGGGACGAAGCCAAAATGCTCTCGGACATGCCCTGGTCCTTGCGCACGGAAGTGAACCTTTTTCTCAACCGCGAAATCATTCAGAAGGTTCCCCTGTTTCGGGACGCGGGTGAAAACTTGATACGCGAGCTGGCTTCCAGCCTCCAGCCCGCGGTCTTCATGCCCGAGGACCTCATTATCAAGAAAGGCGAAATCGGCGATCGAATGTATTTCGTATCCAAGGGTTACGCGGAACTTCTGGACGAGAATGACCAGGCCCTTGCTTCGTTCAGTACCGGCTCCTACTTCGGTGAAATGGCGCTCGTCCTGGACCAGCCCCGCGCCGCGAGTATCGTAGCCCGCGAATACTGCGATGTGTATTTCCTGAGCAAGGAAACGTTCTCATTCTTGCTTCAAAAATACCCTTCCTTTCGCGAGCATATAAACGACACGCTTCAGAAACGCAAGAACGATGAAGTCGGTCAGGCCATCCATGGAAACCCGCAAACGCCGGGGGGCCCGACCGGTATTCGCGAGCGATTCGAAAACGACTAACCTGCGCGGTCGGTCGACGCGCCGAAACCGCAAGGGCGACCGATTCAGTTCGACGTTCGCGCGCCGGTCCCGCCCATGGAAAAAACAGGACGCCCGGTCCGCTCAGGACGCCGGACGCGAATCAACAGCTTTTCAATTTCGTATCTTTCGGACGTTTCTACCTCGGTAAAGAAGTGAACTTGATCTTTTTCCAGGGCCGCCAGGGCTTCTCCGTCCCGATATACGATTCTATTTCGGGCAATGTTTTTGATCTTGCGTCCGTCCGTGAGCACGCCGTGGAGATTCAAGGGGTCGACTACACTGAGCGCGATTAAGCGACCGTCCGGCTTTCGTTTTCTGACCTTGCGAAGACTGGTGACGGCTTCCGGTAAGGCAAACTGCTCCCCCCAGACTCCATCCACGAAACGGCCACCTCGTATTTCGCCGCGTGCTTCCAGGGTTCGAAATACCCGTACCAGTTCCCTCCAGGGTGGTGCAATGGTTTCTCGCTCCACCATGCGACGAAACACCACGCCGTATCTCCTTAATAAAAGGCGGGCGGCATTCTCCAGTACAACATGCTCCGACGCGCCTTCATTTTCATCCGGCGAAAAATTTCCGCGCAGCAAGGACCAGCGCCCCGTATCCGCCAGAGGTCCCGGCGTTCGCGTGAAGCCCCGCGCGGGCCGACCGAAACGCCCCGTGCGCTCTCGCCCTTTACGCGCGCGAAGATAGGAACGAATTCCGGAGAAGCTGTCACAGGTAATGAGACCGGCTCCCACCAGTTCTCCCATGGTTTTTTCCAGTTCCGCCGGAAGCAGGCCCGTGGTCCGGAGAATTTCGTCCGCGAAGACGGCCCGATTTTCACTCAAGGCTTCCACGACCTTCCGCTGGTGAGTTGATAACTCCTCCGGCGATACTTCACGAAGCCAATCGGTTAGTTCGGAAAAGAATGCGGCATTGGAGCGACCGACAAACATGATGGGCGTTGTTTTGAGCGGTCCACCGCGCCCCTTTCCCGTGGAGGGACGCAAACGTCCCCACAGAACCTTACCGGATAAGCAAAGAAAGTCCAACCAGGCGGGATCATAATTTGCCAGGCGCGATGGAAGGATCTCGCTTTCCCACGCCGCCGCCGGTGCTTCAAAGGCCTCGAGGTGCTGAATAACGGCTTCAAGGGCGGCCGGACCGGTGGGTAAGGTTTCCTCGTCCAAACCATGCCAGGAGAATAGAAAACGCATAAAGTCCGCCTGAGTCACGGGCGCGATTTCGCGGCGCAATTTCTCAAGCGTGTATTTATGAATCCGAGCAAGCAGGCGGCGTTCACACCACTCCTCCAGCTCCGGAGCAATGGTCGTGAATTGGCCCCGGAAAACGAAACCCTCTCCTTCAAGTGCCAGTAAGGCGGCCGTGACTGTTTGCGTCTCAACACCCAGGGCCGCGGCCTGTTCCGAGGCGGTAATGGGCCCCAGGCCCTCCAGGCGACCGCGAATGATCTCCACCATTGCCTCTTCCGGAC
>CAZGYS010000483.1:0-5344 GCA_964530305.1 uncultured Leptospiraceae bacterium | reverse complement strand
CTGGGCATCTTCTTTATGTTCCAGGTTCCCAATCCCGCCCAGCCCGAGGAGTTCTTCGGCAAGGCCAATCGTGAAAAGGCCGTGGTGCTGTTCACGGATAAGGCCGCCATGGAAGGGTATGCCCTCAAGAACTCGAATTTCAATATTCAACCGGCTACCACCCAGCCCATCCAGGCCCTCTTCGACGGCGATGACTCGAAAATCGTCGCTTTTCTGACCAAACTCAAAACCGACGCTTCCTACCGGGACAAGGCGCTGGGGAAAGACTCGAAAGAGCAGCTGGAGAAATGGGCGGCCCTCAAGGGCGCGGCTTCTCACCGCGCGGCATTTTTTGAGAACAACGACCAGTTGAAAGCGGCCGTAGCGAAGTATTCGGGTTCCGGCACGGGTGCGCTGAACGTTTTCGACCTGCTGAATCGCAACAGCATCGCCGCCGTGCGGGCGATTATCCCCCTGACCATCGTCCTGCTGTTCTTCCTGGTTATGATTATCCGCGAAAAGCTGCCGCGACCCGACGAGATCCTGCTGGGCGTCTTTTTCGCCCTGATCGGGATGGGGATTTTCAACATCGGTATCGAGCTGGGTCTGACCAAGCTGGGCAACCAGGTGGGCAGCAAGCTTCCGTCCTCCTTCACGGCCATCGAGCTGAAAGAGAAAAAGCAATCCATTACCAATTTCGATCCGGGCAAGGTGCAAACCGCGGTCACCGAAACCGGCAAGACCGAGCGTTTCTTTTATCTGAAAGACGGCGCGGACTACAAGACCGTGCCCTTCGAGAAGCGCGATTACGACGATTCCACGCGACAATACACCTACACGCCGACCCGGGGGCCGCTCTTCGGCAAAACCATGGGGCTCACCGGCATCCTGGTGGTACTACTCTTTGCGTTTATCATGGGCTACGGGGCGACTCTCGCGGAACCGGCCCTGAACGCCCTGGGCCTCACGGTTGAGGAATTGACCGTTGGAACGTTCAAGAAGGTCCTCCTGATGCAGGCCGTGGCCATCGGGGTGGGCATCGGAATCGCCCTGGGCGTGGCGAAGATCATCTGGAATATTCCCCTGGTCTTCATGCTGGCCCCGCCCTACGCACTACTCATGTTCGTTTCCTGGAAATCCACCGAGGAATTCGTAAACATCGGCTGGGACTCCGCGGGTGTAACCACCGGCCCCATCACCGTTCCCCTGGTTCTGGCCATGGGTCTGGGTATCGGCGGTCAGGTGCCGGGCGTGGTGGAAGGCTTCGGCATTCTCTCCATGGCTTCGGTTTGCCCGATTCTCTCCGTCCTCCTGGTGGGACTGCGAGTAACCAAGAAACGTAAGGCGGCCCTGGAAGAAGCCGCCTCAAAACCGGAGGAGAAGGTCGCCGCGTAATCGCGGGCGATGGGAGCAATCATATGGCACTGGAAAAAGTCAGTCGAATCACTACAACGGTCAATAAGGGCGCCCATCCGGGCCTTATTGACGCCCTGAAAAAAGCGGGCATCAACAATCTGCACGTGGCGGCGGGTCGCGCTTCGGTTCTTCAAGAGCGCACCGGCCCCTTTTCGGCATTCTCATCGGGTCGCGGCATGGCCGACGATCCGGTGGACATCATCTCCTTCCTGGTGGATCGCCAGCGCGAAGGCGATTTTTTGAGTCTGATCGCCGAGGAAGCCAACCTGCACATCCCGGGCATGGGTT
The DNA here is from genome assembly GCA_964530305.1 of uncultured Leptospiraceae bacterium. Classification (GTDB taxonomy): domain Bacteria; phylum Spirochaetota; class Leptospiria; order Leptospirales; family Leptonemataceae; genus CAZGYS01. Next base: position 3,661 of record CAZGYS010000483.1, on the reverse strand, counting down.
CGGTCTATTCCGAGGACATGGAACTATTGGACGCGCACCAGATGTGCTCCACCAACAAACCCCAGCCCTCCTACCGCGAAAAGCCCCAGAATCTGCATAGCGAACTCACCGGCATCACCTGCATCGTCCAGCGCGGCGCCGGGGACGCTATTTCCCGCGTAGTTCTGGAATCGGGCGCCTGCGTGCCCACCATTACCTACGGCCTGGGAACCGGTGTGCGGGATAAACTGGGTCTGCTGCGGATTACCATCCCGGCCGACAAGGAAGTCCTTACTCTCGTGATGAGTTCCTACGACGTGGAAGCCGTGCTGGAGCTGATGATTGAAGCCGGACAACTGGACCAGCCGGGTCGCGGATTCATCTACGTTTTCTCCGTAAACCAGGGTATCATCAATACCCGTATCACCAGCGGCTCCACGGGCGCCGCGGCGAGTATGGAACAGATCATTTCGGCCCTGGACGGGCTCAAGGGCGGCATGGAATGGCGCCGACGGGGCGCGGACCGAGCCACCGGCAAGGATCGCTTCTTTTTGCGCGGCCTGTCGGATCTCACTCTGATTTGCAACGAAGGTCGCGGGTCGGATCTCGTGCAGGCGGCCATGGATGTGGGTGCCTCGGGCGCCACCATCAGTAAGACCGCTTTCGCGGCCGCCAACCCCGCCGAAGGCGGCGTTTCTCCCGCGCGCGAAGTCTGCAACATGATCGTTGCTCGAGACCAGCTCGACGACATCGTCAAAGCCGTTGAAAAAGCCGGCGTCAACGACGATAAAACCCACGGCATGGTCATGACGGCCCCGGTTCCCCGGGCGTTCACCTACATCGCCAAGAGCTGAAACCGTCAAAACCGACGCTTCGTAAGAGTTCCTACGAAAAGCCGCCTTCTCGAATTCGGGAGGCGGCTTTTTTTATGGGGAATCGCCGCAAGGAGCTCCGGGCGGAAGTGCTGGACAGGCGTGAGATGGAGGGTTAGATTAGGGCATGGCGATGAGCATCAAGCAATTGAAAGCCGAAATCGAAAAACTCTCTCCTCAGGAACGCTTCGAGCTGGAGCAAGAACTACTGGGAGAGCGTTACAAGCCTACCCGGGAGCAAGAAGAAGAGATCATGCGACGGGCCGGGGAAATCGAGAAGGGAACCGTTGAGCTTGTAGACGGGAACGTCGTGGATGCTGAAGCTGAAGCCATCCTGAATGAAGCGGGTTAGATATCACCCCATCGCTCGCGAGGAATACCTGGCTACGTTGAGGCACTATCGCTTCATAAGCCTGAATCTCGGTCAACGCTTCAAGACGGCATATGAGCGAGCATTGAATATGGTCCGAAACTGGCCTGAATCCGGAAGACTCATGAAGGGCCAGGTGCGCCGCGTTCTACTCGGCGACGGTTTTTCATACGGACTCTTCTACGTCCCGCACGAAGACGAAATAATCATCTTATCCGTGATGAGCGACAAGCAGGATCCCACTACCTGGCACGAACGCACATAAAGAGAGTCTTTCTCATTATTCAGCATTGCACGCCGCACCCTACAGAATATCGTCCACGCTGAGGATTGATTTCTCCTCCTGCGTGTTCTTGCGATAGTTGGCGATCTGATTCTTCAGGGGCAGCCAGCGGACATTGTAGGCTTTGGCCAGGCGAAAGACTTCGTCGTCGGCGTGGGACGTATCCAGCTTCACCTCTAGATTGTAGTCCATGTCCCGCAAGCCCTTGTCCATGATGAACACGGGATCCGCCACCTGACGCGCGAAGATGCCGGTGTAGATGGTCATCATCGAGCCCACCAGCACCAGTATGCCGATCAGAATCAACAGATTCATGCGCGAATGTTCCTGATCCGCGGGGAAATGCGAAATCTCCGCCTTGAAACCATTGCCCATGTCGATGAGGTGACTGCCGTCCTTCTTTTTAGGATAAGCGGTCCAACGCAGCTCCTCGATGTCGGGACTCTTGAAGATTGTCTTACCGTCTCTGTTGGTCACGCGCAGGATATAGCGACTCTGGTCCGGATTGGATTCCAGATACCCCTTGAGCCAGGCTTCCGTGGGTCCGGGTATACCGTCTCCGGCGTTGAACAGCGCCGAGAGGCGATCCTGCTTTTCCTTGAAATAATCCGTGTGATTGCCGATGCGAAGGCCGGGCACGAACTCAACCACGATGAGAACCATGATGAGCGAAACCACGGCGATGGTGGAAATAGTGCCCACCTGGCGACCGGTCATGACGGAGTTGGTATTCTGAATTTTACCGAACAGCTTGATGATACGCAGCAGACGCAGAATACGCGCCACGCGAATGGCCTTGATGGTTTTCAGCACGCTCAAGAACGCGAAGGCCCCGCCTTCCTCGGGATTTCCCACGAGCAGAATATACAGAGCGGGACCGGAAACGAGAACCAGCAGAGGCACGGAGGACAGCAAATCGATCCACCCGCGCTGGTGCTTGATGTAACCCATGAACTGTCCGCGACGCGCGGAGATGATCGAGCGAGCTCCGAATTCAAGGGAAAAGAATAAGTCGAATGCGAATCCGGCGATGATGATGACGCCCACGACCTTGTGGGGCCAGTGCAGCATCGTGGAAAGATCGTCCAGAATAGTCTGGATTACCACCAGGATAATAAAGACGATGATGATGTTTTCGATCCAGGCCGGGAAGTGATCCTGGAGTCCTTTTTGCCTGCGCAACGCGATGCCTTGCATTACCAACCCTCCTCGCCGGCTATCTGGTACAGTTCTTCAAGGAATTGAGGGTCATAGCCGTAGAACTTCGCCGTGCGGCGATTGATATTAAACCAGGATTTATCCGGGGTCTCCGCGCCCTTATCTACTTTCTGGGCGGGGTCGAAATCGCCTACGCGATTCAAGAGCAGCGAAAGCAGTTTCGCCGCGCCGGAGAGATCCGGATCATGATTAAGATTAAAACAACTTTCCATGGCCGGCTTGAGCACTTGCTCGGGCACCTGGCCGACTTCGCGCTGTACGGCCTTGCTGAGATCGTTGAAGGCCGAATCGAACATCTTGGGGTTCTTGGCGACTTCGGCCATGCTCACGGGCTGGCCGCCGGGACGTTCGTAGCGCCAGTAGAACAGCGGGCGAAACAATGCCGCCAGACTGACGAAGCCCGGAATCAAGTGGGGCTCCATGTTCAGACGGTCTCGCCGCACGAGTTCATTATAGATTAGTTTGCGTCGCCCGAGAATGGCCGGGATGTAACGCTCGAAGAAGCCGGCGGAGATGGCCATGAGCGCCAGGCCGTAATGATCTCGCAGGGCTTTCTGACGCAGGTTGCCGGTAATGAAGGCGCTGAGCTTGCCGGGCTCAAGATTTCCCGAACCACGAAAGTGCTCCATGAGGCCGGGCAGGTTGGAACCCGTAATGGCCTGGTTGACCCGGGGCTCCATATCGCGCAGGGTCATTTCCGTGAGCACGGTAAGCAGCACGCCCATGGCTTCCTTCCAGGACATGTCCGGGAAAAACTCCGGCCGGGCGAAGGCCGCCTGCAATTGCGGACCATTTTCCTTAATAAAGCTCAGGACTTGATTTTCTTTTTTAACTACCGAGGCGTTGGCCAGGGCGGGGTTCGACCAGATCTTCAGGACGAACTCTTCCATCTTTTTCTTTTTTTGTTCCATCAGGGGCTGATAAAGTCCGGCTTGGGGT
>CAZGYS010000482.1:0-5345 GCA_964530305.1 uncultured Leptospiraceae bacterium | reverse complement strand
ACCACCACCGCTACCGTTCTGGCACAGATCATCGTAAACGAAGGTCTCAAGAACGTAACCGCGGGCGCGAACCCCACCCACCTGAAGCGCGGCATGGATAAAGCCGTAACCGCCGTGGTTGAGGAAATCAAAGGCAAGTCCAAGGCAATCGGAACCAACAAGGAAGACATTGCCGCGGTTGCTTCCATCTCCGCCAACAACGACAAGGAAATCGGTGGTCTCATCGCCGACGCAATGGAAAAAGTCGGCAATGACGGCGTTATCACCGTTGAAGAAGCCAAGGGCATCGACACCCACATGGACGTCGTTGAAGGTATGCAGTTCGACCGCGGTTACCAATCACCCTACTTCGTAACCGATCCCGAGTCCATGGTAGCTACCCTGGAAAAACCCTACATCCTGATTCACGAAAAGAAAATCAGCAACATGCGTGAGCTTCTGCCCATCCTGGAAAAAGTAGCTCAAAGCGGTCGCGCCGTTCTGCTCATCTCCGAGGAAGTTGAAGGCGAAGCGCTGGCGACTCTCGTCGTGAACAACCTGCGCAAGACCCTGAAAATCTGCGCCGTTAAAGCTCCCGGCTTCGGCGATCGTCGCAAGGCCATGCTGGAAGACATCGCTATTCTGACCGGCGGTCAGGTCGTTTCCGAAGACCTGGGCATGAAGCTCGAGAACATCGACATCACCGCTCTGGGTCAGGCTCAAAAAGTCGTTATCGACAAAGAGAACACCACCATCATCGAAGGCGAAGGCCAGAAAAACGATATCGTGGGCCGCACCGGTCAGATTCGCAAACAAATCGAAGAGACCACCAGCGACTACGATCGTGAAAAACTGCAAGAGCGTCTGGCTAAACTGTCCGGCGGCGTCGCGGTTATCAATGTCGGCGCGGCTACCGAAGTCGAAATGAAGGAAAAGAAAGCTCGCGTGGAAGACGCCCTGTCCGCTACCCGCTCCGCGGTTGAGGAAGGCATCGTTCCCGGCGGCGGACTGGCCCTGCTTCGCGCGCGCGAAGTGATCAACAACCTGACCCTGGAAGGCGACGAAAAAACCGGCGCGCAGATCATCTACCGCGCTCTGGAAGAGCCCCTGCGTCAAATCGCCAACAACTCCGGCCTGGAAGGCAGCGTGATCGTTCAGAAAGCTTCCACCGAAGCCGAGAACATTGGTTTCAACGCGGCGAAACTCGAGTGGGAAGATCTGGCGAAAGCCGGTATCCTGGATCCCGCGAAAGTAGTTCGCAGCGCTCTGCAAAATGCTTCCTCCATCGGCAGCATGGTTCTGACCACCGAAGCTTCCATCACCGACCTCCCCGAAAAGGACAAAGGTGCCGGCGGCGGCATGCCCGACATGGGCGGAATGGGCGGAATGGGCGGAATGGGAGGCATGGGCGGCATGATGTAAGCCCTGCTTCTTTTTCGCTCGGGCAAGAGCGAATTCCAGGGACCAATTGTTCAGACGATTCGGTTTCAGGCGATTCGCCCTTGCTCTTCAAAAAGCGTCCTCGATTTTTCGGGGGCGCTTTTTTTGTGTTCACGATTTTCGTGTTTTAATCGAAGTCCCCGGAACCGAATTACGAATGAAAAGAAAAACAATCCACTCCGGGACAACGTCGAACAAAAGATGAATCGAATTTACTCGTCATTCGCGGCTCTGACATTACTCACGACCTCCCTTGCTCCGAACGCGCTGCAGGCCTCGAACAGCAAGGCCGCTGGTGAGACCCTGGGGGCTCTTCTGGGCTTTTACTTCGACGCGGGCGGCATCCTCAACGTCGGTCTGGCCGGAGGCGAAAGCATGAGTCTCTCCGACGAATTTCGTCGGACGCTGGATCTGGATACGGCGGACTTTCGCGATCGCCCCATTTTTCGCGGCAATGAAAAACCCAAAGCCGGCGGCCCGGAAGTAGCCCTGGGTTTCGACTGGAATCGTTTCTTCGTCATCTATTCGGGACGCTACTTCGTGGGTAACGTCGACACAACGGCCTACACCAGTTCGCCTCCCTTTCAAGCCTTGAATGTTCGCACGACCACCTACAAGGACGCGGGCATGAACCCCCGGGACCTGCTCATGGGCGCGCGCTTCTTTCTGGGAGACCACACCATTCAGGTTCACGGCGGCGCGCGCAGCATGGTCGAAGACACGACCTTCACCGAGCGTAGCGCGCCCCTGACTCCCGGCTCCCTGGATATAACCGATGCCGCGGCGAATCGCTTCAAGGTAAGGACGACCGGCGCGCTGGCGGGCGCCGGCTACCGCTATGAATTCAAAAGCGCGTACCTATTCGCGGAACTCTCCGCCTTTCAAGTTCGGGGCTCATACTCCATGAACATCGCCTCGTTCGAAAGTACGGCCGGCACGCGGCTACGGGAAATCAGCGTGGACATGGGCCGGGTAAACGGTTTCGGAGCGGAGGCGACGCTGGGCGCGGCCCTGGGCAAGCGTTTCGGGCCGCGCATAGGCATCCGGCGCACCGTGCTGCGCACCAACTTTCATCGCGAAGCCTACCTGGTGTACGACCCCACGCGGGCCGCGCCGGACTTGACCGCGCAGGCGATTTACCTTTCGCGCATTCGCAACAAGCGCGGCGTGCGAACCGCGAGCAATTCAGCCTTCATAGAGATGCGCTTCGCCGCGGACTTCGGAAAAGATCGCGGGAACGACTGAACCGGGACCGCGCATTCCGAAATTCAGGGCCCGCCCACATCGATCATTTCGCCCGGTTTGGGCAGGACATAGGGAATGCCGGCTTTTTTCGCCGCGCTGCGCGTGCGAATCGCCGGTTCATCCCAAGCATGCAGAGCCAGATCAAAGGTCCCCCAATGCACCGGCAAGAGCACCTTGCCCTTTAACTGTTTATGCGCCGTCATGGCCTCTTCCGGCGTCATGTGAATGAAGGGCCAGAATTTACCGTAGGCCCCCAGTTGAATGGCGGTGAGATCGAAAGGTCCGAGCTTTTCGCCGATCTTCGTGAACGCCGGCATGGGGCCGGTATCGCCGCTGTAATAAACGCGCTTGCGCGAACCGATGATGGCCCAGGACGCCCACAGGGTCGCGTCTTCATCGCCCGAGTAGCGTCGGCCGGAAAAGTGTCGCGCCGGAGTACAGACGTAGCGAATCGCACCGATCTTTTTCTCTTCCCACCAGTTCAACTCGACGATTTTATTGGCGGGCACGCCCCAGCCCTCGAGATGCGCGCCCACTCCCAGGGGCACGAGAAAAACAGGCACGCTATCCTTTAAACGCTTAATGCTGTAGTAGTCCAGGTGATCGTAGTGATCATGGGAAATTATCACCACGTCGATGCGCGGCAGCTCCTTGATGGCGATGGGGTTGGCGTGAAATCGCGCGGGGCCCGCCCAGCTAAACGGCGATGTGCGCTTGCCGAAGACGGGGTCCACGAGCGCGCGCTGACCGTCCATTTCCACAATGAAGGTCGAATGGCCGAGAAAGGTCACGCGCAACCCCGTAGCCGGAGGTTTCGCGAAATCGTCCTTCTTTCTTTCCACGATGGCCGGCGGTTTTTCCGGCTCCCGCCGATCCGAACCGCCGAAGAAGAACTTCCAGCTCACGGTCCAGCGCCCCTCGGTCAATTTAGGCGTTTTGAGTTCATTGATGAATTTTCCGTCCTTATAATTCGCCGCCGCCTGCATCTTCTTGAGGCGAGCACCCTCCGCGGACGACCCGAAGGACGCCGAACATCCTACAATCGCAAGGATCAGGCCGCCGGAGGCCGCTGCGGCAACAAGTAAGCCGGTCAATTTCGTTCTAACTGATTGCATAATGTAGGATCTCCACGATTTCAATAGTGCGATCCCAGGATGGGAAATGTAGGAGTTCCTACAACCGGTATTTTGCCGACCGACAGGGCATGGACCGGCACCCGGGTTTGTTCGGTCATTTTCAGGGGATTTCCATCAGGGAAGACCCTCCGGCCTGTAGGAGATCACGCAGGGGCGCCGCCATGGGCGACTTCACGAACGTAAACCGGGCCTCGGGATGGACACCGTCAAAATGCAGGAATTCCGTCGACGGTTGATGCAGGACGCGGACCTGTTTGAGCGAGGCGGGCAGTTTCACAATTTCGAAAGCGCAGGCTTCGATTTGCAGGTCCTCCAGTGATTTGAGGCTCGATAGGTCCAATGGCGCCGACGACTCGCAGTGATCCAGGGACAGGGAAGTCAGGGTTTCGGGAAATACCAGATCGCCTGGATCCACCCCCAGTAAACGCAACTCCTTCAGGCGGCCGGGAAGCCCGGTCTTGTTCGCGAAACTCACGTGATGCAGGCGAATCGCGTCGACCTCCTCCCGAAAGCAATCGGTCGCATTGATCGCCAGGTTTTCCAGTTGGAGGGACCAGCAACTCGGAAAGCGAAGGATCAGGGGCAACTCGATATCCCTGACGTGCAGGCTGCCTTCGTATCGCTCCGGAAGCCGCGTCAACCAGTCGGCGATGGATAACGCTTCCAGAACCTGGAATTTGTCGGAACTATAAGCGTAGCAGCCGCCCTGCCCCATTGGACTGTTGAGTTCAATGTTCGCGTCTTCGGGAATGCGCAGGGATTGAATTTCAGTGCCCAGGAACAGCCAGCGGCCTACGCCCTCCAGGGTTTCGAATTCAAGATCCGTGAAATCGCTTCGGGCCAGGCCCGAGGACGGGTCGAAGCTTTCCTCGGCGTCCGACATATAGCCGTCCCGGGCATGAACTACGCGATAGTATGTCCGGCTCCGGTCAATCAACGGCGGGCTCAACGTTTACGCGCAATCTCGAAGAGTTCCATCTCTTCCACGACGCCCTTGAGTTTGAGTTTGCCCGCCGCCTTCAAGCGAAACTCCGACCCCACCAGTTTCGACGTAGCCTCGGTCATGAGCAGCATGGTGCCCAGTTCCTTGTTGGCGGACTCCACGCGCGAAGCGATGTTCACGGAGTGACCCACGATGGTATACTCCGTATGCTTTTCCGAACCGATGTTGCCCGCCACGATTTCGCCCGTGTGAATTCCAATCCCGATGCGTAATTTATTCCCACCGTGAAACAAACGCGCCGCTTCCAGACCGGACAGTTGCTTTTTGATCTCCCAGGCGGCGCGCGCGGCGTTCAGGGCGTCCTCTTTTTCGGAACCGGCTGAAATGGGCGCGCCGAAAACGGCCAGCACCGCGTCGCCGATGAACTTGTCCACCGTGCCGCCGTGATTGGTAATGATCTCCACGACGTCCGTGAAGAATGAATTCAGGAACTCCACCACTTGCTCGGGAGCCGTGGATTCGGCGAAGGGCGTAAAACCGCGGACGTCCAGGAACATGGTGGTGACGTTGATTCTGTCGCCGCCCAGGACCACGTCTCCCTT
>CAZGYS010000481.1:0-5352 GCA_964530305.1 uncultured Leptospiraceae bacterium | reverse complement strand
GGCCGTTCCACGATGGGAATTCCAGGACCCTCGCCACCGAGGCGTTTCCCGCCGGAGTCACCGAACAGCTCACGCAGCTGCACGGCCGCGGACATGCGCCCGGGATGAAAAAATATTCCTTTCTGGCCCGCCCCGAACTTCTCCCGGATCAGAGTGGTCGTGAGCTCCTCACGGCCGGATCCGGGCTCCGCCATAATCAGCAATGGCGATGGGCGCCCCAGCAAGTCCGGGAGCGTCGCCGCCAGCCAGACCGGGAGTGCCTCCACGGGACTCGGGCCGGAGGCGACGGGCACATCCCGGGCCGCGGGAGCGCGATTGGTTTCCGACTCGGATGCCCCGGGCAAGCTTGCCGCGGCGAGCTCATCGGACTCGACATGGCGAGCCAGCAGGTATCGCAACAGCGGACCGGCATCATCGCCATGATAAGGGATTTCGATCACGAGCAGATGCTCCGGAGCCCCGGCGGGCCGACACACAACCCAGGGACGCCGGCCGGGCACAAGGGCGTCCTCCGGGTCCAGGGCGACCGCACCTTCCGCCAGCGCTTGCGACCAGGAGTCGGGCTCCTCAAGAAAAGCGTACCGGGAATTCGCGTCCGGGTAGCCATGCCGTTCCGCCAGCTCGAAGACGCCGTCTCGCATCCGAAACAGAGTCAAGGCGGCGTCCGGCAACTCCGACAACTCCCGGACCACGGGGCCGTTTGCGACAACCTCCAGCCAGTCAGACATGGCGCGCGCCGACCTCCCGGAGACGCCCCGGACGCCCGAAAGCCGACATGTCGGACGTCCGACATGTTGGCGCTTGCGCGAGCTTCGAAGCGAAAAAATTCCGATGTCGGACGTCCGACATCGCCCCGAAGGCGGCGCGGAGCGAGCACCGAAATGGCGAGCAGGTGCTTTTTTTCACCCGGCTACCGTAATATCTTGACAGAATAATCATTACAAATTATGTCGCTTACCATACATAATGAGCGCCCAATATACAATTGCGGTGGCAAACCAGAAAGGCGGCGAGGGTAAAACAACCACCGCCATCAACCTGGCATTCGGACTCGCCCGTAAGGGAAAATCCACGCTGCTGATCGACCTGGACCCCCAGGCCAATTCCACCGGAATTTTTATAAATCCGGACAAACTCGAAAAGACCCTGTACGATGTGTTCCAGGGACATGCGACCGTCAAGGAAATACTGCTGGAAAGCGAGCAGAAGAACCTGAAGGTCGCGCCCGCCAAAATCACATTGGCGGAGGTCGAGTCTTCAGCTTTGAACGTGGACGCCCCGTACTTGATTCGGGATGCGCTGTCGTCCCTGGATGGAATCGACGTCGCCGTGATCGACTGCCCACCGAGTCTTTCGGTTTTCACGATCAATGCCCTGGTGGCCGCCACCCATGTGGTTGTGCCGGCCCAGGCCGAGAAGTTTTCCATCGACGGAATGAGCGGACTTCAAAGTACGATCGATTCGATCAAGCGCCGCATCAATCCGGACCTGCAAGTCGCCGGGGCCCTGGTTACCCAGCTGAAACCAAAGACGGTCCTGACGAAAACGATCCTGCCCGTGATCTCGCAATTCTTCCGTGTGTTCGACGCCACCATTAGCGAAGGCGTCGCCGTGGGTGAAAGCCACCTGGCCAAGAAATCCATCTTCGAGTACGCGCCGGAGAGCAAACAGGCGAAGGAATACGAAAGCTTCGTGGAGGAACTTCTCGGTGAGCTCAAAGCTTAAAAAACTCGGCTCCCTGGCCGACATCTACCAGTCCGAGAATCTGGACGGAGCCATCACGCGCATTCGCCTGGATCGCATTCATCCTTCCCAGGAGCAGCCGCGCCAGGACCGAACCGCGGGCGTGGACGAGCTGGCCGCCAGCATCAAAAAGGACGGCCTGCTTTCTCCCATCGTGGTCACGCGGGACGGGGAGGGGTATCGCATTATCGCGGGTGAGAGGCGATACCACGCTGTCAAGAAACTCAAGTGGGCGGACGCGGAGTGCCGCATAATCTCACGCGAAGAGCGCGACTACTGGCGCATCGCCATTATCGAAAACCTGCAGCGCGAAAACCTTTCCCCCGGGGAAGAAGCGGCGGCCCTGCTCAAGCTCAAAACCCAGGAAAATTACAGCGACGCCGAGCTGGCGAAGATCGTCGGCAAATCACGCAATTACGTAACCGAGATTCTAGGCATCGCCGCCTTGCCGGAGGAAATCCAGGAAGAATGCCGCGCGGCCGGAATCGACAATAAGAACCTCATGATCCAGGTGGTCCAAGCCCATAAAAAAGGGAGCTATAGGGAATTCCTGGATGCGTATCGCACGGGCGCGATTCGCACCGTTCGTGCCGCCCGAGACTTCGTTCAGCAAAAGCCGTCCGACGCAAAAGACAAGACTCCCGCCGCAAAGGCGCCAAAGAAGTCAGCCGCGGCGGCAGGGAAGGGCGGCCACACAATCAAGACCACCGGCAATGTCCTGCGCATCGAATGCCCTTCACCCGCGGACGCCCGCAAGCTCGAAAGCTGGATTCGCTCCAACTACCTTAAGTAGCTTGAAAAAGTAGCCTGAAAGAATCCAGGGCGATTGCCTGGAACCAATCACAATAAAGCCATCGATGTCGGCCCATTGTGTTGTGGTGCATCGCGATAGTTGTATCATGTCCGCGAAGAGTTCGTCCGACCTTCGCGCGAACAATGCAAGACTCGCGCGACTTCAACCGAGCCAAATCGCACGCACTACATAATTTCAATTTAAATTAGCATTGAGCCGACAGAAAACGCCCAAAACCAGGCTTTTTACGTACTTTTCGGGGCAATCTGTATTTTTTGCGACGGCAAGCCTTACGTACTTGATAATTTTAAACGCTGCGCCAGGAAAATCATTTGACGAATCGCAATGCGACATAATATCTAAGCGATCTCAATTCGGAGAGGTGTGTCGTCGCGCTTTCGGACTTCACGCCCGGGCCGGAGGTTTGCGCGCGTTATGTCGCGAAACCGGCCTGATGGTGGCCAGTATGGGCAGGGGAGACAAGCATAAAAATGTCCCGTGTCGGTACAAGCAAAAAGCAATAAAAAGAAAAGAATCGAACATGAGCGCAATCGCCATACAAGAAGTTGAGGGCAGGGGCCGTGTCGAATGTCCGCAAACGGGCAAGCGAACTACCGCAGAGAAAACGGCAATTTTTTCCGGACTACAAAAGCCCCTTTATCAAACGAGAGCAATGAGAGCAGCGCGAGAAAAGACAAGCATGCTAAATATGCTGGAAAACCGAGATCGGATGATTCGCGTGCGCGCGGAACGAAAAGTCACCGCAAAAAGAACTATTTAGAAGAGAAGAAAAAAGCGCCCCTCAGCGGCAACTGAGGGGCCGGGGTTTCCATAGGGAAATGTTGGTTAGAGACATAATATCCTCTGTACAATTTCCGTCAATGAAAAAAGCCCCGAATGCCTTTTTCAAAGATCGCCGGAGATAACCTTCGGCGCGAGTGCACAAAATTATGCACTCACACGGATCGCCCGTCTCGATTTCGATGCGGGCGGAAACAGCGAGAGCCCTCAGGGTTTTCGGGGAGGATGTGTGTTGGAAGAACAACTGCCGTACTTCAAGTTTGTATCGGCTCTGATTGATCGAGGCCTCTGGGCGCGCATGTCCTCGGCTGCCCGAACCCTCTATCCGGTCCTGCTCCGATTTTCCGATCGCAATTTCAAGCCCGTCTTCCCCGGAGCTCAAACCCTTCTACGCCTGACCGGTTTTAAGCAGAAGGCCAGCTTGCGCAAGGCGCGCCGAGAGCTCACGGCGCTCGGCCTGATCTCAGTCACGGAAGGCAGTGGTCGTCGTAACACCTTTTATCACTTTCGCTTCGACTGGGCGCACGAGGATACACCACAGGGGGCTACAAATGCAACCCCCTCCGAGGCGCCGGGACGCCTCCCCGCGGTCCACCCCGAGGATCCCCCGGGGTTTCCGGAGCACTCCCCCGGGGGATCCGATCAGGACTCCCGGTACAACCAGATTCATATATCCATAAATAATAATGTACCTCAGGAGGGGGGGCACACGGAGATCCCCGACTCGGACCGCATGGAATTTCTGGTCCGCAGATTCGGAGCCGACGCGGTGGAGCTGGCCCGCTCAGAATGCGCCCTGGCGGGTGCTCCGGCCGATGTGCGCAACCTTCAAAAAATACTTTACCGCAATCAAGGCGGACACGGAGACTCCTGGACTGAGTTGAGAAAGTACCTGTCCGGACGCATTTCACCTGGAAGTCTGGCTGAAATTGAGCAGGCCTTCCGAGAAGAATCCCGAGGTGTATTCGTATTTTCCGATAACCTGCCCGAACATATCAAGGAATTACTTCGCCGGGGTTGCGAGCGCGTGTTCTTCGAACCGGAAGCCACCCGCGGCGAATTCTGGCAATCAGCCGCCCGCGGGAATCCTCAAAGTCCCGGACCCGTCTGAAACGGGTCACGCAGAGCCTGGAGATCATATATGAGTCAACTGGTTAGAATTTCCCATCCCGAGTTATTGCTGTTTTCCAATTGGACGGCTCCGGGAGTGACGGAGGAGAACTCCGGTCGAACCCTGTCCTGGCGTAGCGAGGAGATGGACACCCCCACGCTGATTTCATGCGTGGGTTCCTTCGACCGTGAACGCGCCTTCAACGCCATCTACATCAATGTGCACGAGGACTTTCCGGAATTTTTTCCCAATACCTTTCGCATCGACATTTCCAGCGACGGCCACGTATGGGAACCCATCATTCACGAGTCCGACTTTCGCGCCGGCCTTTCGGCGAAGGGTACCTGGAACTTTCCGCTGATCACCGCGCGGCATATTAAATTTCTTTTTCTTTCGGACAAGGCCAACAAGGCGGGCAAATATTTTTCCGCCTACGGCGAATTTCGCGTCATGGTTTCGGGCCTGGTGGACGTGGATGTCTCCAGTGAGCTGGATCGCCTGTGGGTAAATCAAAACCTCATCGACGAAAGACCGGAGTACGGTTGGTCGTCCTCGCTGCGTCCCGCCCGCCAGGAGGAGTTCATCAACCTGGATCTGGGTTCCGTGAACCGCGTGGCGGAATTGCGACTCCTTTCCAAGGACGACCAGGAAACGTTTTTTCCCGAGGTCTTCCAGGTTTCCTACAGCGAGGACAATATCGCCTGGCACCATTTGCTGGAGGAGAACGGATTTCTCGCGGAGCCGGGGACCTGGTATCGCTGGCGATTCATCGCCACGAATATTCGCTTCCTGCGTCTGACCATCAAGGAAGGCGCGCGAACGCGCGAAGGTAAATACATTTCGCAAATCATCGAACTGGAACTCTACGCCGCGCCCGAGCTGCTGGACAAGGGACATCGCAATC
>CAZGYS010000480.1:0-5355 GCA_964530305.1 uncultured Leptospiraceae bacterium | reverse complement strand
GGGTGTGCCCGGAGATCATCAAACGCTTACCTTGATTTACGCGCTTGCTGAGGCGACGGTAGTATTCCAGTTTTTCGGCCGCCGTGCGCGGGTTCTCCCGGTTCAAATGGCGGTCGTAAAAGTCCTCGGCGGTTTGAAAGAGCGAAGGTTTGATGCGCGCCAGGGCATGGAGGGCTCGCACCACCAGAATACTCAGCATCCAGTTGAAGCGCGTGTATTGCCCCTGGTGACCGTGCACGACGATCATCTCGGGCGTTTCCACTTTTTCGCCGATGGCCCAGTTGCGTTCCCGTAAATAGCGAGCTATCTCCGGCGCCAGCTCCATGGAGAACGCGGTGGTATCGTGATTGCCGACGATGTAGAACTTTCGATCGGGCCGCGCGGCCACGGCGTCCAATCGGTCGAAAAGTTTATCGAAACGCTTTTTACTTTTGCGAAATTGCACCGAGGCGCTGAAGTACCAGCTCTCGATGATATCGCCGACCAGATAAATATTGTTAAAGCGAACCCGTCGCTTGATCAGGCGATCAAGCATTTGAAACAATTCCCTGTGGCTGTGCAGTTTGATCTTCTTGTTCAGAAGATAGTGCACGTCCGAGAGAAACAATGCCTCATAGACCTTGCCCTTGCGAAATTTCATATCGCCCCGGGGCATAACCGGGCGACGACGGCGGCGGAGCAAGGATTATATCACGGAGGCGATTCAGGATTTTTTCAAGCCGGCCAGGTAAATCTCGGCGTGCTGAACACAGGCTTCGGCGATGCGGCTTTTTTCGTCTTCCCGCTCATCCACGATGAAACCATTGATAATGCCGACCAGCGCCGACCAGAACAAGCGCACGACCGAGTCCGCGGAACGAGAATCGTCGAAATAGCCGCTTTCCATGCCCTTGCTTAACAACAAATGCAACGGCTCCCACGCCCGGCCCATTTCCGAATCCATGTGAGTTCGGAGTTCCGGGGAAATCCTGGCATCCACGCCCGATTGGCCGCCGAAGACGGCCCGGTAGTAAGGGCGATGCTCCTCGTAAAAGGCATGCAGAATGCGCGCGCACTGAATGAATTCCACGTCCCGGTCGGCGGCATCCGGATTGATCACCATGTACTGATCAGCCAGTTTGGCGATGCCCCGTAACTTCAGGTGCGCGTAGATTTCTTCCTTGCTTTGAAATAAACCATAGATGGCGCTGCGACCATACTCCACGGCCTTGCATATGTCCTGAATCGTCACGCCGTCGTAACCTTTCTGAAAGAAAAGCTCCCGGCTTTTTTCCAGAATCAACTGTTTGCGATGTTCGAGTTCACGTTTTTTTCTAGCGGCTGTTCCCAATATTCGACCCTTTCCCTTCGAATGATCATTGCCGGAAAAGGCAAGAGCCCCATCGGCGAATCAATGGTACACGAAAGCCGCCGGTTCGAATATGATCTGGATCATGTTCGAACCCGGGCCATGGAAAAAAGCCGCGGGAAAGACGGCGCCGGGAAAGTGGCGAGTGAATTAAAGGCGACCGACAACGATGCCGGTGGAAAATTAGTAAGGACGTTCACCCCGAGCAAGGCGCTCGTTAATCTCTTCAATGATGGGCGGGCAATGGGCGATGCTCTCGGCGGTGTAGTGAGCTCCCGCGGCGCGCCAGCGCTCGGCGATGGAGTTCAAGCGCGATTCCATTTCCGCCTTATCCAGGGCCGCGGCGTCCTGGGCGTTCAAACCCAGCTCATTGCCCGTGCGCGTCAGGGCAATGACCCACATGCCCGCGTTCAGGCCTTCCTGGATATCACTCAGGGTATCTCCGATTTTCACCATGGACTCGAACGGGTAAATCCCCAGATTCATGGCGTTCTGGTAACACATCCAGGGATAGGGGCGACCCGCCGGCACGTCGGTGGAGCTGACGATGGAGTCCGGCGCGAAACCATGTTTGGCCGCTTCCTTAACTACCGGCTCCATAATGGAACCGGTGTAACCCGTGCTGGAACCGATCTTGATGCCGCGCTCTCGCATGGTCTTTAAGAAGTCCACCGCGCCTTCGATGGGAATGGAGTGCCGGGCCACGCCCTCCACCATCATGGGTTCGGTGAGTTCGTACATGGCCTGAATATCGTTTTCATCCGGCGCGCGCCCGTGTTCGGCGCGCCACTTTTTATCCACCGATTCCATGCGACACATTTCGCGGATGTGATCCTTCTTCATGAGGCCCATGGGTCCCCGCGCTTCCTGGATGGTGACCTCCACTCGAAAGCGTTTGAAGACATCCACGAACACGGCCACGGGACCGATGCAACCATGGTCCACCGAGGTGCCGGCCCAATCCAGCACGACCCCCTGAACCTTGCCCGTGTAATTCCCTTCGCGTACGTAAATGTCCATGGGTCCGGATGCCCGGTTCGAGCGAGGAAGTCAAGCATCCTTCTTGCGAACCATCAGGGAGTAAAGCGTCGGAATAAACCCCAGGGTTACGAGCGTAGTAAAGATTAGGCCCCAGGCCATGGTCAGCACCATGGGTCGAATATCCGGTAAATCGCCGCCGATCCCGTAGCTGGTGGGCAATAGACCCGCGAAAGTAGTCAGAGTCGTCAGGATCACGGGGCGAAAGCGATCGGCCGCTCCCCGGGCGACGGCCTCGGCGCTGAAACCGTGTTCCGCCGTATGTTCGTTGAGATGGGATATCATGACGATGGTATCGTTCACCGCCACCCCGATCAAACCCAGAAGACCGATCAATGCGATGGTCGTAATGGGCATGCCGTGCAGAAGCAAGGTGAGAAAAACACCCATGGCCGCGAAAGGAACCACCGCCATAATGAGAAACGGCTGGCGGTAGGAGTCGAAGAGCACGACCAGCAAGCAATAGATCCCCGCCACCGCGACGGCCAGGGCGTAGTACAAACCGCGAAAGCTAACCAGCATCTCCTCTTCCTGCCCTCCGAACTTCATGGTAAGATCGGGAATCGCCGCGGCGCGTTGCTCGAATTTTTCGCGCAAGCGCTGGTTGATCTGTTTGGGCGTAATAACCTTCGCGTCGACATTGGCCGTGATTTTCACGGAGCGTTTACCGGACAAGTGGTGAATCACCGACGGACCCGGGCGTTCCTCGAAGCGCGCGAAATACCCCAGGGGCACCAGCGCGCCGTAGGCATTGGCCACGGGAATCTTGAGAACGTTCTCCGCGCGATACTCGCGGGGATTAAGCAGGCGCACGCGATAGTCGATCTCCTCTCCCGCGCGGCGAATCGAAGTAACCACGGTCCCGTCGAAAGCGGTGCGCACGGTACTGGCCACGTCCATGGCCGTCAACTCCACCTGCGCCAGGCGAGCGTAGTTCAACTTGAGACGCAGTTCGGCCTTGCCGGGCACATTGGAACTTTCCACGCCGGAGACGCCCTTCGTCGAACGTAGAAAAGCCAGGGTTTCACGCTCAAAGCGATTGCGCGCTTCGTCATTGTCCGAATTGTACGTCACCTGCACGGCCTTGCCCACGTTCACGCCGCCGCCCATGGGCTCAATACTCAAGCGCGTGAAACCCAGGTCCTGCTTTAGTTTCGCCGCGGGTTTCTCGAAGGAATCCATGATGGATTCGGTGGTCACGTCGCGCTGGGCGGCGGGAATTAAATAGACCGTAACGATGGCCCAGTTCGTATAGCGACCGGGGTTGCTGCCCATGGAGTCGTGATGACCCACCTGTGTCGTAAAGCTGCGTAAAATTTTCGGGTCCACGCCCTTGCTGATCATTTTTTCCACGGCGCCGGTCATCTCGGAAGTCTTGCGCAAGCTGGTCCCGCTCGGCGCCTCGATGATGACCGTAAAAAAGTCCGGGTCTTGATCCTTGAGCACGAACTGAAGCGTCAGTCCGCAAACGGTCAGCACGAGCACCAGCACGCCGATATATCCGGCCTCGACCAGGCCGCGCTTTTTGAGGGCTCGAACCAGAGTTTTTTCATACCAGCCTTTCAAGACCTCCACCCAGCGCGAACGTGCCGGCACCTGCCGGGGAGGACTCGAATCCTTGATGTGCGAAGGCAGAAAAAAGAGCGATTCAAGCCAGGAGAAACCCAGCAGCAAGGCCACGACGATGGGAATGGAAAAAAGAAATTTTCCGAACAGGCCGCCGATGAACATCATGGGCGCGAAAGCCAGAATGGTCGTGGCGATGGCCGCGGACAGGGGCTTGCTCATGGAGCGAACACCCTCGATGGTCGCGCTGAAGTTATCCATGCCCTTTTGCTTTAATTCGTAGATTCGCTCCGCGATAACAATGGCGTCGTCCACGACGATACCCAGCACGAGAATAATCGTCACCAGCGCGATTTGATTCAGGGTAATGCCGATGAAGGCGAACAGGATCAAGGAACCGAAAATACAAAACGGAATCCCGAAGGCGGCCCAGAAAGCG
This sequence comes from uncultured Leptospiraceae bacterium, assembly GCA_964530305.1. Lineage (GTDB taxonomy): Bacteria > Spirochaetota > Leptospiria > Leptospirales > Leptonemataceae > CAZGYS01. Next base: position 964 of record CAZGYS010000480.1, on the reverse strand, counting down.
CTGCGCAGGTCCAGAAAGATGAACATAACCAGTAAAACGAGAATGAAACCGAAGATGCCGTTATAGAGCACCATATCCAGCATTATGCGCGTATAGATGGAGAAGTCGAAAATGACGTCCACGCTCACTCCCTTCGGCAGGTCCTTGCGAAATTTCTCCAGCACCTCATGCAGTTCCCCGGAGAGTTTCAACTCGTCCGCTTTTTCCTGGGAGCTCACAATCAAGGCGATGGAGCGTTGACCCGAGACGCGTCCGCCCGGCGCCGCCCGATACAGGGTCCGGTCTTCCGCGAAGTCGTCTTTAATCAGAGCGATGTCGCTCACCTTGAGGCGATTGCCGCCGAAATTGGAACGAATGATCACTTCGCCGACGTCGTCCAGCTTATCATATTCGGCCAGGGTTACGATTTTTTTCTCCGAAACGAAGGACTCGATGGTCCCGCCGGACTGGCGTACGTTTCGCGCCTGAATGGCGCGCATTAATTGCGCGAAGGATATCCGACTCCGCTGCATCTTTTTAATGTCCGCCTCAATGCGAATCTCGCGCTTGCGAAAACCGATCTTCGAAACCCGCCCGACTCCGCGGGCGTCGCGCAGGCGCGTCTCCAGATCACGAGCGTATTTACGCAGCACCAGCTCCGGAACATCGCCGTGGACGGCCAGCTCCAGAAGGGGGAAATTCTGGGTCGTAAATTCATCCACGATGGGCTTACCGGTGACGCCCGCCGGCAAGTCGGCCACGCGTCCCACGGCGTCTCGAACGCGGGACTTCGTAAGCATGGAATCGCCCGCGTTGGAATCAATCTGGGCGGTAATAATAGAGACGTTCTCCATGGACATGGAAGTCAGTTCCTTGATGTTGTCCACCTGCAGGAGTTCGCTTTCAATTTTACTGGTGACGTTGATCTCCACGTCCTCGGGGCCCGCCCCCGGATAGACGGTGGTAATTTGCATAATATCGAAAC
>CAZGYS010000479.1:0-5358 GCA_964530305.1 uncultured Leptospiraceae bacterium | reverse complement strand
TCAACGGCTTCAAGGATGCCCATGACGCCCACCTTGTCGTCGATGGTGCCTCGTCCGTTTATGTAGCCGCCGGCCCGCACCCCGGCGAAGGGCGGATGCTTCCAGGTCTCGGGGGCGTGAGCGGGCACCACGTCTTGATGGGCAATCAACAGTATCGGTTTCAAGCGTGGATTCGTGCCCGGCCATTTGTAGAGTAAGCTGTGCCCGGCAAACAGCTTGAGCTCCAGGTCTTGATGAACGCGGGGAAAGGCTTGTTTCAGGAAGGACCGCAGTTTGATGAATTCACCGTGGGCCGTCGGACCCTTGTCGGTGGAGATGGTCCGGAAACGGACGGCCGCGCTCAGGCGCTCGGCCGCCGCGATTTTTCCGGGAAGCCCGGTCGGGATTGCGGTCGACTTTTCCAACTTTGGGTCCGGCTCCGGAAGGGATAGGGCATTCAGGGCCATGAAGGCGGCCAGGACCGACAATGCCGCGGTAATGGAATATAGCGCGATTCTGATTTTCATGAGTTCAGCTCCTTGCGTTGTGATGTCCGTATTAGAGCCGATTTCCCGGTAGCATGCTACCTTTCCGATAAACCCATCGTTCCCGTCTTATAAACAAGGAAGTCCCGGGGCGGCGGGGAAGATGCTTTCGGTTTGACGGGGCATGGGTCGGGAGCATACAATGAAGTTATGCTTGAGCTGCGTGGTTTCGACGCCCTCTTTCTGTTCTTCAGCGGTGCTTTCGCGCTGGTGCTGGCCGCGGGGCAAATCCTACAGAAGCGTGACGACGAGCACGTGAACATGTTCTTGCTGTTGCTGGCCGTGGCCGCCAATCAACTCGCCCACGCCTTCGACCCCGCGGCCGCTCCCGATACCGCGCTCACGCGACGCCTGCTGGTAATATTCTCGATTCTATTGATGGCGCCCCTCTTCCATCGTTACGTCGACGGCATGCTGGAAACGCGTGAGGGCGAAAGACGGGTACCGTATCGCGCGATTGCCATGTTGACCGTGGTCTTCGGTCTAATCACGGCCCTGGAAATCGCCCTGACGTCCAAGGGCTCAACGTCGCGTCCATTGCGAATCTCGGGCATTCTCGCGGTGGTCACGTTCATCGGCTTTCAAGGTCATCTCCTGTTCAGGGCTCGGACTATCTTCTTGCTGAGGTCCTCGGAGCGCGGAGCGGTCGCGAACCTGGCGATGCTTTTCATCGTCATTACGATTTCCATCGGACTGATCTCGGTGATCGGTTTTCTCGGCGTACCCGGCCTGCGGCGAGCGGGCCGGATGGGGATCGGCGTTTACTTGATTCTGCTTTATTGGAGCAGTCGCCTGTATCCGCGTTTTCTATCCACCGTGCGCGAGGAAATCGCGCGGCAGCGCTATATTAAATCGGGACTACATCGCCTGGACGTGGATGCGATTATCGCGCGGATGCGAAGCCTGATGGAAGAGGAACGCTTGTACGCGCTGGAGGGATTGTCCCTGCCCCAGCTGGCGGACGCCGTTCAGGTTCAAAGACACGAACTCTCGGAAATTCTCAATTCGGTCTTGCGGCGCGGCTTTCACGGTTTCGTGCATGAATACCGCGTCAATGCCGCCTGCGACCTTCTGCGCGAAGAGCCCGATCGCTCCACGGTTTCCATCGGCGCGGCCGTGGGTTTTAATTCCAATTCCGCCTTCTACAAGGCGTTCAAACAGTTCAAGGGCATGTCTCCGGCAAAGTACCGCGAGTCCCTAAAAGCGCTGGCTTAAATTAAGGCCGTGGGAGAAGCTTGGCCATGTCTAATGATGCATCGCCCGAGTCCCTGGGCCTGGTAAACAATCTGGATGACCTGCCGATTCGGCTGACGGTTGTTCTGGGGACTCCCTCATGCGCGGTCATGAACTGAAGGAACTTGGTGAAGGTTCGTCGCTGGAGCTGGAGCGAAAGTCCGATTCACCCCTGGTCGTTTTGGCAAATGGGCAACCGGTGGCTCTGGCCGCTCCGGTCGCGGCCCAGGACCGGCTTGAAATTCGGGTAACCAGGGTTTTGGACGAAGGCGAACGTCGTCAATACAGTCGGTATGCCGAAGCAATTCCGTTCACGAAACTCGATGCGGGCTCTTGAGTATGGGGCTTCGCGCATGGCTCATCAAACGGCTCGGGGCGACTCCCAACGAAGACCTTGAAAAAAGCGCTCAGGATTTCGCTCGGGAACTCAAGTCGGGCAAGGGACCCTTCGGTTTTTCGGCGGAACTGGAGCCCGAACCCGAATTAGCCTTCGACCCGGAACGGATTCTACGCCCGCGCACGGAAAAGCAAGCCGCCGAGCTTGCCGAACGGGAAAGAGCCGAGGCCCTGCGAAGATGGCTTAACGCCGCGAAGGATGACCCCGAAGGACCTCATCTAAAAAATACGGCCGTTTATCTAATCGGCTCCGGCGAAAGAGCCGCGGCACGGATTTTACTGCATATTGACCGGGATGAATGTCGACCACTGGTAACCGTCCTGGCGGACATCCCCATGGTCACGCCCGAGGAGTTTCAACCGGTAAGCGAGGCCCTGGAGCGGGAAATCGAGGAGCGTCGCCATTTGAAAATGGGCGGTCTGTTCTTCGCGCGAGAGGCGTTGCGACGCGCCTACAAGGACGGCGCGGACTTACTCTTTCAAGAGATGGCCGAGGAACTGGGCTTGAAGGAGCCCCCGTTGCATTTCCTGCGCAAGCTGTCGGTGAATGAAATCGTCGCTCTGCTTCGAGACGAAATGCCCCAGGTTATCGCGTTGGTCCTATTGAGTCTACCGCCGGAGCTTGCCGCGGAAATCCTGCGTAGCCTGGGTAATCCGGATTTACTGATTCGAAAAATCCGCGAAACGAGGCGAGTCCCGCGCGAGTATGTGACGGAAATCGCTCGCTCCTTGGAGCGTAGCGCCTTTCGCTACTGGGATCCTTATGGCGATGAGACCATTGGAAAACTCATTCAGGCCCTTGGGTTTGAACCGGAATCGTCCGTTAGAAAAATGGAACGCCTACCCGCGGCCGAACGGGCTTCGCGCTCCGACCCCGAGTCGAGTCGCCTGAACGACGGGTATCGGGCGCTGGTTGAGGATTTTACCGCGGCGGTTGAAATCAAGCACACGCTCCAGATGATGCATGAGACCTTTTGTCGCCTGACTTCTGAAACCCTCGGCTCGAGGCTTAACTGTCCGGTGGAACTGGAATGCCTGCCTGTCCAGGTTAAACCGTATCACGAAATCGTCCACGCCATGCAATATCCTGCCTGTGCGGCCGTCGTTCATTTGGATCCGTTGCGTGGGGCCGCGAGCCTGGTGTTTCCGGCCAAAATCGCCTTCGAGCTGCTGGACCTGATGGTCGGTGGTCGAGGTGATACGCCCGTGCCCGAGCGCGAACTAACGAATCTGGAACTCTGCTTGATGGAAGGCCTGGTCGTAACCATTCTGACCATGTTGCGAAATGCGTGGGTTTCAGTATTGGATTTGCGTCCCAGGCTGAGTTACCTTGAGACCAATCCGGATTACATGCAAATCGTCCCAGGTGGCGAGCCGTGTTTCGTCGTGCCCATCAACTTCAGTTTACCGGACGCGCGGGAACGTGTACATCTGGTTATTCCCGCGTTCGTAATTGAGCCGATCAATCATCGATTTAAAAGCGAGTACTTTTATCGACCAATCCGTCGACGGGACGATGAACTGGAATTTTTCCTGGACGGCCTGCCCCATCGCATGGACCTCGCGTTGGGCCCCGACCTGATCGTTCGCGCAGGGGATCTGAAACAGCTTCGCATCGGAAGTACGATTCCCCTGCCCGGCTCCGGTCCTGAGATTCAATTTCGCGTCGAAGGGGAATGCATTGCCCGTGGACATCTCGAAAGCGAGCACGTGATTAGCGACGTGGTTCTGGAAAAATCACCGAAGCCGACTCTGCGCGATTACGATTTCGATTGAAGAACTATCAAGCTTTTGGAGCCGGCGGTGCGGAGATAACGTTCCTATGGTTTGTCCATTGCGATTCATCCCACCCGTGCGCGTTGGTCACGGACATTTCTTGGCGTAGGGAGAGCCCTTCGGCCTTTGAATTCCTCCCGCCCGCGAGCCCGGCGGACTTATCCATTCCAGGCTCTGATGAATCGTGAGCAGTAATTTGCCATTGGAAGCACACCAGACTCTGCTTGTACGGTCGTCCGAACCGGAGAGCAATAGTCTGCCGTCACTGCTGAACACCACGCTGTATATGAGCTTTGTATGGCCCTTCAGCACGTGCACCGCATCGCCGTCCTCGACTCGCCATATTCTTATGGTCTTGTCCGTGGAGCTGGAAGCGATTGTTTTTCCGTCGGGGCTGAAAGCCAGGTGCGTTATGGGTTTGCCATGCCCCTTGAGTTCGTGTACTTTCTTACCATCGACGGTTCGTTGGAGAATTACAAGACGATCACGGGAGCCCGAGGCCAGTAATTTCCCATCGGGACTGAAAGCGATGGCGTAAATGGTATCCCCATGGGGCTCTATCACGCGCAGGGCTCTTCCATCGGTAAAGCTCCACAATCTAATTGTAGTGTCGCGCGAGCCGGACGCGATTAAGCGGCCGTTCGGACTGAATATTGCGGTGCTTACAACATCCGAATGTCCCCTGAGTGTTTTCAGAATCTTCCCGTCGCGTACGCGCCAGACCCGAACCGCGTTTTTGACCGCTCCGGAGACCAGGTATTTTCCGTCCGCGCTCATCGCCGTTTCTCCAAAAGGGAATTTTTCCGGGTCTCGTATGGCGCGAACAAATTTACCGGATCGTGCATCCCATAGCTTGACGGAATTGTCCGCTGAACTCGACACGAGAATTCGTCCCGTCGGTGTAAATGCGATCGACGAGATCCGTTTTGAGTGCGCCCGGAGCGTGTGCAGTAAATGACCGTCCGGGAGCCGCCAGAGCTTTATTATGCCCTTTTGCGTCGCCGCGGCCGCGATTCTTCCATTCGGGCTGAAGGCGACGCTCCTGACTTCCCGATTGACGTTGCTGAACAGCGTACGCCGCCATTCGCCATTGCCCGCGTTCCAGAAAGTTAGGCGTGAGTAATGATGCCCGACCAGAAGCCGACCATCGGGGCTGTATGTAAGCATGCCTGTTCCATATGAGCTGTTTTTGAGCGACCATAACCGTTTGCCGTCCGAAATGCGCCAGACGTCGATGCCGGTGAATAATACGGTCGCGGCCAGGGTTTTCCCGTTCGGACTGAAGGCGAGTTTTATAGCCAAACCATCGGACCTCACGCTGAACGGTCTCTTGAATACGCGAAGGAGCTTTCCGTCCGCGACGCGATACAATTGCAGCGTGTTAGGTGAGCCGGTTCCAGTGGTGGCCAGCACCTTTCCATTGGGACTG
>CAZGYS010000478.1:0-5364 GCA_964530305.1 uncultured Leptospiraceae bacterium | reverse complement strand
TACACTCTTTCCCTACACAAGCTGATTCAAAAAAATGCGCTCATCTCGGTTGGTCGATTGGGCGCTCGCCGCCGGGGTTCTACTGTGCGGCGGGTTGATTTATCTGCTGGCTCGAGATGAGCGCATTTTTTTGAATCAGCTTGTGTTGAATGACTCCGCTCCGGGCGGCTATTTCGCGCGTTTCCGCGATTGGGCCGGGTTGGCCGATTTCTTTCCGAGCATACTACTCAATAGTCTGCCGGCGGGCCTGTGGTTGTCGTCTTTTCTGATGGTAACTTCGCTTGTTTGGCAAGGGCGACCCGAGCGCGGGAATATCGTGTGGTTTTTGTTCCCCTCGGCCCTGGCGATTGGAAGCGAGTTCGCGCAGAGGTTCGGATTGCTGCCCGGCGTCTTTGATTGGCATGATATCTCATTTTACGTCCTGGCCACGGTCATCTTCTGGGCGCGTATCCTGTATGGAGGACTTCGTTGTGATTGATTCGAGACATCTTTTATCCTTGCTGGTCGTACTGGCTTTCGCGGCCGCCGGCGTCATGACCAGCGGTCCCGCCGACATGTTCGTCAATTCGCAAATCGAAGCGGAAAAAGATCCCATCAAACGTGAAAAGAGGCGCCGCTACGAGGAATATTGGATAACGCACAATAAGAATCCCGGGGAAAAAGAGACGGCGAAAATCGACCGGGAGGTGGATCGCAGGGCACGCTTGTGCGCCCGAGATCCGAAGCGAAAAGACAAGCTTTGTCTCGAAATCAAGGAGGCGAAAGCGAAACGTTGATGCTCGAACCGGCTTAACTGAAGGGCATACGCTCCCGGCGTCCATGGGCACTTTGCTCAACTGGTCGGCATTATTTATATCGCTTGCCTGTAGTTTTGTTATGCCAACTATTGACGTATATTAATATACGGCGAAAACTACCAGGAGAGTCAAAATGTTTAAGAAAATTTGCATGACTGTGTTGCTGATATCATTCGGGACGAGCGTGATGAATTGCGGAGGGGATGGCGATTCCGACCTGGACGTGATAGATATCTTCTTAATCAGCGAAGTGATCACCTTGAGGGCTTTGGTTACCGCGGGCAACGGCACGACGGGGACGACGGTGGACTTTACCGATAACAAGGACGGGACTATCTATCATGCGGGACTTGATATGACCGTCACTCGATGTTTGTTCGGGCAAACCTACCGGGTGTCCAACGACGATTGTAAGGGAGGCGGAACGGCGTTTGCCTATGGAGCTAATTCGTCCTTGCGTTTTTGTGGGGCCGATAACAATAGTTGTAATGGTGGAACGAATACGGGAACATTGGCCAGCGGTACTCTATTTGACGCCTGTGATCAATTGTCTCTAGCGTCGAAGACCGATTGGCGCGTGCCGACCCAGACGGAGTTTCAAAACCTGTGGAATACTATATTCGGGGTACAGCCCTCCCTGGCATTGCTATTCAACACGAACTCCGGAACTTCGCAAATCTGGACGGCAAGCGGCGCCGAGAGATTGAGCGGCAACGCGTACATGTTTACCGGCTGGGACCGTATTTGGACCCGTACAAATAAGAGTACCAGCGCATTGACAATTTGTGTTCAGGCCGGCCGCTAAACCGAATCGCCTAAAAATTGCGGTCAAGAAAATCCATCAGGATACCCTGGCCTTCCGGCCAATTTTCCAGCTCGGCTTCGGATCCGACATGACCTTGTTCTCCGATATTAATGGGCTCGGCTCGCAGTATACCGGCCCATTCGGTTTGTTTCGCGGCCGAAGCATAGGGGTCGTTTTCACTGAGCACCATGCACGTCGGAAACGGCAGGGCGATTCGCGGTACGGGAGCGAAGCCGATGCACTCCTTCGGAAAGTCCGGCCGTTCAATGTCGGGTAGTGCCACCAGCAATGCGCCTGCCACGCGTTTCAATTTTCCTTCGGCCACCGCGTGGATGATCGTGCCGCACCCGAGACTGTGACCGATGAGGATAATCGGCTTTTCATCGCAAGCGGCGACGACTCGTTCAAGTTGATTGACCCAGCTTTCGCGACGCGGATTATCCCAGTCATCTTGCTCGACGCGAATTATGGCGGGGGTTGAATTTTCCCAGAAGGTCTGCCAGTGAAGATCACCGGAGACGCCCAGTCCGGGAACATTGAGCAGGTTGAATTCGTCGCCAAGGTCCGAGAAAACACGCATTCTTCAATGCTTCAGACCTTGTCGGTGGGCGGCAAATCTCTTTTTCAATTCCGTGAACGATATGAGTTTCTTAAACGGATGGACGAATTAGGGGAGGATGGTCAAGGGTGGGAAAAGAGGGGTTTATTGATGTTGCGACGAATTAATTTCTGGCTGGTATTTTTGACGGTTATTGTTTCAGGCATCTCCGTGGGCGCGATGCTCGGAGAACAAAAAACAATGGTGCCGTTCTGGATGGAACTTTCGCCCGCCGACTTTTATTCGTGGTATGGAAAAAACGCGGCCCGACTCAGCGGATTTTTCGCGCCCTGGCAAATCGCCTCCGCCGTGCTGACACTCGTTACCGCCGTCTTTTTTCAAATACAGGGACACCGCGCGGTTCGATGGTTGTGGCCCGCTGCTTTGTTCGCGATAGCCGTGCTCGCGACTTTCTTTATCTATTTCAAATCGGCAAACGCCGCTTTCGTCGCGGGTAAGTTAACGGCGACTCAACTCGCGGATGCTCTGTCCACCTGGTCCGCCTGGCAATGGGGTCGCATTTCACTGGGTTTCGCCGCTTTCGCGAGCGCCTTGATGGGGGCGGTCGGCGGCGCCCGAGAGTAAGGCGAAGTCGGGCTCCGGCCATCCCCGTTGTTTTTCAAAGCCGGGCGATTTCAAAGCCATGTACTATGGTATATCATGAAATCTAATTGCCTTGAGCAATGGTTTGTTTAGCTCCTTATTGTTGGAACCGTTGCCTTCATTTTGCAGATCAATTTCCAGTATTCCCGTTTGCGAAGGCTTGTGTGTTTCCAGGCAATAGGCTCGAATCCGACCATTTTCCCCCTGCTGTTTCGCCGTAATTCCATATTCTTGAATATCAGGAGAAACAAAGTCTTCCTTAACGAATACCGCTGTCCCGCCCCCCTCTGAACAGTTCGTATAGAAGAAGAGACCTGGTTGTTCGTTCGCTTCCATAAGGGCAACGGCGTCCCCGTGAAAGATTGAGGGGGCATGAATCTCAAAAGAGATGACCGACATGATGGGAATCTTATTGAAGGTTGCGTACTCTTGAAATTCATACAGTCCGGCAATATCAACCCTGTAGAAATCCGCGGGCTTATTTTCCAGATACTCAAAGATTTTTCGAATTAATTTACCATCACCCTGGTATCCGGCGAAAGTATCTCCCATGAATTCGGAGCATGTGGCGAAGAACATATTCGCCGGATAGTTTTGGAGAATGGCATACAGGGAACCCGGAGCGATGTTATGCTGAAGCTCTTCGGCCATCAGCACTTTCTTGTAGATCGGCTGAATATAAAGCCCTTTAATGAATACTTGAACGTTATGATAGAAGGGTGACTCCGGCAATGCCGTAACCTTCTCAGTTTTGTCCTCTTTTTCCTTCGCCTCCTCGGATTCTTTTTTTGCTAAATTAATTTTTTCAAGGAGGTCTTGATCTTGCCCGGCCAGTTCGGTAATTATCTTTATTGAATTTTCTTCTTTTTTGCGGGAAACCTTGGACCTATTGTGGCTAAACTTCGAGTACGTTAGGCGACGGTCATAGACATTCAGGCGATCCAGCAGATTCTGCTCAAAGTCTTCTTGTGGAGCTTTCAGCAGGCTTCCCGCGACGCAGGATATTTTCGCTTCGCCCAACGCGGAAGTTATCTTGTCAAAGTCCGCGCTCGGAAAAATAGGAAAGGCCAGTTCCGGAAATATTAAGAAGCGGATTTTTTGCTCCCGCGCTTTGCGGATGTATTTCAGTATTTGCCCTGTATGTTGGATCGACGCCTCTTCCTTATTCCACAGCAGGGTTTGATACTCAAAGTTCAGCTGGCATAGTCCGATTTTTCCCGGTTCTTCGGCCGGAAAATGTTCTCTAAAGTCGAAATTCAAGAATCCGGTTGGAGACTCTTGCCTCGTATTACTATCTATTTTGGCTTGTATTCTTCGTAGTTCACTCATATGTGATGAAATTGTTTAATGGAAATTAACTTGTGCGGGCGATTACGTATCACGTATGCGTGGATACGACGCGAGCCGCCCCGAGCGAAGCGAGCTCGGTGTGTGCTCGACAGGATGTCGAGCATGCCGGACGCGACATGGAGGTTCGGCGTCCGGTGAACGAAGCGCCGCTTTTGGCGCCGCAGGCGATAAAAGCCGGGGAGGCGAAGCCGACCGTGCGTATCCACGCTGTTAAGCGATGGCCCGGGCTGCTGTCCTGTAACAATGGCTTCTTCAGGGAAACGAGTGCAAGTTAATAGGCTCCCCAGTGTTACCAAATATCCGGCTTATTATTCGTGCTGTAATGAGAGTCATTGCTCTATGAGTTTTCGGACCTCTGATGCAGATTTGTTATTCCATTTTCCTTTCCCAGACCAGGTTGGTACGGCATTCTCGTTCAAGAATTCTGCAATCTTTGTGTTTGAGGGGCTGTTACTGTTTATGTATTTCCTTAACATGGGGTGTATGCTGCGGTGAAATTCCAGCTTTCGTTCCTCACGTATTTCCTTGGATCTATGTTCCCATAGTAGTTCGTTATGGCATTCTCTGTTCGGCTTCTTTGAATAGATATTATCATCTAGGTCAAAAACTAGGGGTTGTAGTTCTGCGAACTCTGGATCCAATATTGATACCGTATTCAGACCGGAGAGAGTTTTTTCATCATGGCAAGGGCGACATATCAAGCGGAGGTTTGGAACTTCATTGCTTGGGCCGCTAATATGATCGATGCCTGTTCCGAGGTTCCCGCAAAAAGCGCATCTACCACTATCGCGGCTGATGATGAATAGCAGGCTTTTTTTGGAAATTCTTCTTTTCGATCTTAAATACTCACCGGAAAGAACATGAGCTCGTCGGATTCGAACATCTGTCTGTACGTCTGGATCTTGGATCTTACCGTTTCGTATTGTTTTACGGTGATAACGAATATAATCAGTTTTCTCCTGACAAAATTCAGAACAATAGATTTTTATCGTACGCTGCCAGGGGATCTTGTTCAAGCATTCGACACATTCAAAATTCGGTGTTTCATAGTGGGGAGCCATAATTGGCCTTGTCAAAACTGTTCATCCAATTGGATACAGAAATTTTGCATCCCGGGCTTTCGCTTAACGTATGCGTGGATACGACGCGAGCTGCACCGAGGCGCAGCCGAGCGCGGCCGTGTCCCGAAGCGCCGCTTTTGGCGCCGCAGG
>CAZGYS010000477.1:0-5371 GCA_964530305.1 uncultured Leptospiraceae bacterium | reverse complement strand
GCCGCCATGTACTGAAAGCGCGAACCCATCAAATTGGCAATGTGATAGGCGATGGGCGGTTCGGTCGTGGACGGGTGATTGCTCAGGAAAAGCAGTCGTTCTCGATGCTGTTCACGGAGCATCTTCTTGTCTTCACGACTGATTTCGATCTCCTCGAGACCCAGATTGAGTTTCATGATGGCCGGGAAGGTGAGGTCGATGGCCCAGGCCAGGGGGAGATTGAAAGTGGAGGAAATAAACCGGGACATGAATTGTTATGGATTATGTCCCGGGGCGGCCTTCATGTCAAGCAGAACACTACCCGCGGATTACCCCGAGGAGCCCGGCGCCTCCGTCAATCCTCGGCGAAGTCCGCGCGCAGCTTTCGCCTGGTGATGCGTTCCAGCAGTCCGGGCGCCAGGGTGCGCAACCAGTATACCGCCCGGCCGTTCTTGCCCAGGGTTTCGAAGCGCTTGCCGCGTTCCACGGCTCGGATAAGTTTCTCGGCCGCCTCCTCGGGCTCGCGCGCATCCGAGGCCTGCTCTTCCTTGAGCGTACCGCCGTCATGGTCCAATCCGCTGGTGCGAAGGTTCGTGCGCACGTAACCCGGACAGTAGATGGTCGTGCCGATGCGGTAGTCCTTGAGTTCCATGCGCAGGGTTTCCATGAGGGCGTGCCCGGCGGCCTTGCTGGCGGAGTACGCGAAACGACCGGGGATGCCGTAGAGACCGGAAGGCGTCGAAACCAGGACGATGGACTTTTGACCGGAGGTTTTTTTCAATAAGGGCAAAAGCAGGCGAGTGATTTCCGCCACGGCGAAAAAGTTGATCTCCATGGCGCGTCGAATGACCGACGGGTCCGTTCGGTCGAAGCGTCCGTGAGCGGTGATGCCGGCGTTGTTTACGAGGACATGCAGGGAGCCCAGTTGCTCGGTTTCGCGGGCGATTCTTTCCCGGTCTTCCGCGTTCGTCAGGTCACCGGCAATTGAAGTCGCTTGAATTCCGAAATCGCCCTGAACGGCTTCGGCGACTCGCTTGAGTTCTTCTTCGCGACGGGCCACCAGTACGGGCAACGCTCCTCTCGCGGCGGCGACGCGCGCCGCGGCTTCGCCGATGCCGCTGGAGGCGCCGGTAATTAATATTCGTTTATCGCGCAGATTCACAATCGCCCCCGGCGTTTGAGAGACGGCAGGAACTGGTCCTCGACCCAGTTGGAAAGTTCCAGCAGCTTCAAACTCTTATTGAATACGGTCCAGGTGAGTTCCAGCTCGTCGCCCAGGACGGCCAGCTCCACGTTGTCGATCAGGTCTTCCGGCACCACGTCGGGTTCGTCTTTCAAGTTTTCCGCGACGCGATTTAGATTTTCCACCACGTCCTTCAAACTTTCGTCCGTGAGGTGTCCCTCCGAGATCAGGGCGCCCGCGCGGCTCTTGAGCAGGCGCGCCATGGTGACGAAGTCGAACTCCGGATGATACTGGGTGCCCCAGAACGTGCTTTCGCCGCGGCGTAGTTCGAAGGCCTGCACTTCGCTGTGGGCGTTCGACGCCAGCAGTTCGGCTCCCTCCGGCAGGCGGGTTACTTCGTCCAGGTGCATGACCAGGCTGTCGAAGCATTCCGGCTTTTCGCGAAACATGGCGTGCCCGCGTCCGCGCTCGTTCAGGACGACCTCCCGGGCCGCCAGCCATTCTCGTCCCGCGCGTCCGGCGCGAACATCGCCTCCGCCCGCGAGAGCCGCCACCTGCAACCCCCAGCAGGAACCCCAGATGGGGCGATCCAGCTCGAACATGGCCCGCATGATCTCCACCTGACGTTTGTTTTCGGGAGCATCGCCGTAGATGGTGCCGTTGGAACCGGTCCAGATATAACCGTCGTATTCGTCCAGGCGCAGGGCGGGATCGCCGTCGGCGGGATGGAAAACATCCCACCGACCGTCGGGCAGGAGTTCGCGCAGGATCCGGTCGAAGAGCTCATCTCCCTGCGGAATTTCGAACCGGTCGAATTCATCGCGGGCCGCGCGGGGGTAACCATTTATTATGGCGATTTTCATTCTCGGGCAATTGCCGCGCGTCCGGGGCCGATGTCAAGACGGGAATTCCCGCCGGTCGGCGCGGCTTTCTTAGCTTGCCGGGAGGGACGCAGGGAAGAAGGTGTTCGTATGCTTCGAAAATTCTTCATGAAATTGAAGGAAGGTACGGAAGAGCTGAACTACGGTCGGCACATCATCCGTGACTGGGGCGCCGAAAGCGTTTTCGCCGCGGCCGATGCACGGCAAGCGTCCGGCGCGGATTCAGCCGATGAAGATTCGCCCCGGGTCTTCCGAATCCTGGATCTGGGTTGCGGCCATGCTACGGATCTCCTGAATATACGTGATGCGGCGGAGGGCCATCCGCGCTTTCTGGATTTGCATACCGACGTGGAATTGCACGGCATCGAGAATTTCGAGGACTACATCATTGAGTGTCGCGAAAAAGGCATTCATATTCACAGCATCGATATTGAGCGTTCCCATTACCCGGCGCCGGACGGTTTCTATGACCTGGTGATGGCCAATCAACTGCTGGAGCACACCAAGGAAGTGTTCTGGATTTTCGCCGAGGTGGCGCGCATCCTGAAACCCGGCGGGCGATTCATCGCCGGCGTGCCCAATCTGGCCAGCCTGCACAATCGCCTTTTGCTGCTCTTCGGTCAGCAACCCACCGCGCAGCAAACTTACTCGGCTCACGTGCGCGGGTTTACCAAACCGGACTTTCGCCTGTTCGCGGAGAAGGGCGATTTCTTTCGCCTGTTGGACTTCAAGGGTTCCAACTTCTATCCTTTCGGAAAAAGCATCGCCATGCCCCTGGCGCGAATGTTTCCAACTCTAGCCTGGGGTAGTTTCTACATGCTGGAACGCACGGCGCGAACCGGCACGTTCCTGGAATGCCTCACCGGCGATGATAACTTCCTGGAGACGCCCTTTTACGGCAGCCCCCAGAATCCCGCGCCGCCTCCGCCTCGTCGCGCCGCCGCGAAGAAAAAGACCGCGGGCAAGAAAGCTGCCGCGCGAAAAACCCCCGCGAAAAAAGCCGCGAAGCGAAAATAGCCGCGGCGATTCCCGCGAATCACAGATCCACGGAACAGCTTACGGTGACCGTGCCCGCCGTGCAGGTATAGGTCAGTCCGAACCCGAAGCTACGCAGGGTATTGCTGCAATTTCCCGTGGCCGGGGAATTGTAACTGATGGTGTAGGAGTTGTTGGCCGAGACCGCAACGTAGGAAGTTACGCTCGTGGCGGTGACCGGGTTCTCCGGAAAGGTAATCGTATCGGTGGACGAACATCCGTTTCCGGGGTGCAGGTTGTAGGTCTGGGTGATGCCGGACGAATTCATGACGCGCACTCGGGGATCCACGGGACCGCTGGACGACGAGCCGGAACTGGTCAGAACCTGGAAGAGGAAGAAGTTCAGGGAATCCTCCATCTGTTTGTCCTCGGCCTCCTTTACGGGATCCGTGCAGGCCGCCGCGGCGACGGCGAAAATCGCGACCACGAATAGTAGAATCATTTCCTTGATGTTAAGGGTTTTCATTTTGCTCCGGCTCCTCCGCGTGAAATAAATTTCTCGTGGTCGAATCTTTTAACTTAAGGCGCGGGGACGCAAGCAGAAAGTCCGCTTTCGCGCGAGACGTTGCCCGGGAAAAAATTGTACTATATGCAAAGAAGCACCGCCCCACGCTCATGCGCGAAGGCGGCCAGTTAGAGAGAGTACCGGGCCCTTCAATGCCCGTACGAATACCGGGAGTATCCGAGATATTTTGTTGGTCTGTTTTTGCCCTTCTCCCTCCATATGCATGGGGAGCCGGGTCGTCTCAAAAATTTCGTGAAGGAAGCGGTGCTCGATGTTCACCGCCAGTCAAGACAAAGGGATCGCGTCCCTAGAACAAACTACCCTGCGCGTCCTCGTTCGTCGTTTTCGTGGAGGACTTCGCCGTGCTCTTGCGCTTGCGGGCCGGTTTCACGGGTTCCGCCTGAACCTGGTCTCGACGACGCATGTAGTCTTCTTCGAGTTCGCGCAGCTTTTCCTCGGCTCGCTCGGTAACTTCCGGCGGCAGGCCGGCCAGACGCGCCACATGGATGCCGTAAGAGCGATTCGCGGGGCCTTCGCGTACGCGATGCATGAAGATAACGCGACCATCCGTCTCCTGCACGTCCACCGTCAGGTTGAAAACCCCCAGGCGACTTTCCAGGGCCGTGAGCTCATGATAGTGCGTGGCGAACAACGCGCGGGGTTTGGCCCCGGCGTCTCCCGTGAAATATTCCACCACGGCCCAGGCGATGGACAGTCCGTCGTAGGTCGAGGTTCCCCTTCCCACTTCGTCCATGATGATCAGGGATTTTTCCGTGGACTGGTTCAGAATGCGCGCGGCTTCGAGCATCTCCACGAAGAACGTGGATTCGCCCCGGGTCAAATTATCCGAGGCGCCGATGCGGGTAAAAATTCGATCGACCACGGATAGAGTGGCGTGACGCGCCGGTACGAAGGAACCGATTTGCATGAGTAACTGGATTAAGGCGATTTGGCGAATGAACGTGGACTTACCGGCCATGTTCGGACCGGTAAGAATGGAAAAGGAACGTTCCTGGGAATCCATGCGCAGGCTGTTCGAAATGAAGCTTTCGCCCGCGGGCAGAAAACGTTCCACCACGGGATGGCGACCTTCTTCGATTACCAGCTCTCCCGTTTCCACCGGCACCGGTCGCGTCCAACCGTCTCGGGCGGCCGCCAGGGAAAGGGAAAGCAGAAAGTCCAGCTCCGCCAGGCCCTGCATCATGCTCTTGATGTCCGCGCGATTGGCGCGAATGCGCTCGCAAAATTCCTCAAAGACGCGCGTCTCAATGCCGGAGATGGTGGAGTCCGCTTCCTGGATCTTGCGTTCCAGTTCCACCAGGCGATCGCACGTATAGCGTTCGCCGTTGACCAGGGTTTGTTTGCGCTGGTAGTCGTCCGGCGCGTCCTTGGCCTGGGCCTTGCTGATTTCAATAACGTAGCCCACGACGCGATTGTATTTCACGCGCAGGGTCGAAATACCCGTGCGCTCTTTTTCCTTTTTCTCGAACTCGACAATCCAACGAGAGCCTTCGCGCGAAGCTTCTCGGGCTCCGTCCAGTTCCGGGTCGACGCCGTCTTGCAGGAGCGGGCCATTGCCCAGGATACTGGGCGGCTCCTCGCTGATTTGCTTACGGATGTCGGCGGCCAGCTTCATTGTGCCCGGCGTGATTTGAATTAATTCGGCGAAGGCTTTCGTTACGGAGTCCTGCTCGGGAGCGGCCCCGAAGATTTCCCGGAGGCCTTCCGCCGCGGAAACGGTCTCGCGCAGGGCCTGAAAATCGCGGGGAGCGCCGCGTCCGGAGGAGA
>CAZGYS010000476.1:0-5431 GCA_964530305.1 uncultured Leptospiraceae bacterium | reverse complement strand
TGGAATGCCCAGGATGTCGGCCAGGTCCGCCATGCTCAATTCTTCCCTCAAAAACGGACGGTGCTCCTCCATGAGCGCCAGTAGCTCCCGACGATAGTCCGCGCGCTTTTTCGGATCCAGCGTCAAGGTCGGTTCGCGCTCGCCGCTTGCCGCCTTGCTTTCGCTTTCGTCCAGACGGAACACATTGGGGCGATTGATCAAATGATGGAATATAACATAGAGCGCCGCCGTACCCGGCAGCACCATCAAGGGCACGGCCGGAAAGACTCCCAGGCTGGGAAACAACTCACTGATGATCAGCGCCGCCGGCGCGCAGAGCAACCAGGCCGTCATGATGCGCGTGAGGGATCGCAGCCAACCGGTGTGCTCCAGGGCATTACCCGCGAAACGTTGTTCATAATCGCGGCGAAAGCGCGGCAGCACCCCATTCGTACGCGCTAGGAAATACAAGGTCCAGATCGCCGAAGGCATGAGTACGAAAAAAGAGTACAATCCCACCGGGCCCTTCTGCGCGAAGACCTGGCCAACGTCTCGAAAAACTGGTAAAGCCAGACTCAATCCCAGATGGATCGCGAAATGCAGGAGAGCCGGAATTCCGTAGCGTCGTAATTCTCGGGCCGGCTCGGCGGGCATGCCCAATGCCAGGCGGGCATACACGAACAGCAGGGGACCCATCAACCAGGCCGCGGGCAGGGCAAGCGCCGACAGCACCAGCACGGCGGGGTGTTTAACCAGGAAGGTCAGCACCACGGCCTGTTGCAGCCCCAGGATCAACAGAATGGCCATGAGCAGCCCCGCGGCTCGCCGTCGACGGTCCCCGAAGCGCAAGGCGGCAACCATCAGGAAGGCCAGGCAAAGGTTCAGAAAGGCGATTCCCGCCAGCACGGTCATGCTCTGATTTCACCAGGGTCGGCGCCGAGGGCAAGCCCAATCGTCGCTCCGACCGTATCTGAATACCGACAAAAAGGTGTCTCTCCGTCGAGTGAGACGCGGCGACTCTCTTCATGGGATAGATTACGGCCATGTTCGGCCCAATCATAAGAATGCTCTTCCCGCTTCCCATGGCCGCGACCATGGCCTGTGGGGGACCGGGGATCTATAACCCGGGCGATCCGACTTCGGAGGAGTACACCCTGACCCGCTTGTTGCAATGCGCCTTGAACTCGCCGGGCTCCGGTTGCCCGTCAACCGGCGCGGAGGAAGTGACCGCCGGTCCCGCGGGAACCAATCGCATACCCGGGTCGGGAACGCCCACCTTCGTGGACGTCTCCGCGGGAACGGGCACCAACTCCGGCCAGGAACCGTCGGCCGTCATCGATTACGCTTCGAGCAAACTGCTCATCGCCACGAAAGACGCCACCAATGGAGACAGGCTCTCTCTGTTTCGTTGCAACCTGGACGGCGGCGATTGCACCTATCACGATATCTCGGCCGGCCGACCCGCGGATTCGGCCCGGGTTCCCAATGCCCTGCTGGATACGACCAACAACAAACTGCTCGTGGTCACGCGCGATTTCAGCGCAACCTTTCGATTGGCGCTGTATCGCTGTAACCCGGACGGCACGGGTTGCGCCCACGCGGACATCTCCGCGGGAGCCGGCGCCAATTCGGGCAATTCGCCTTCGGCGATGATCGATGAAGTCAACGGCAAAATTCTCACGGCCACGGACGACGATTCCAACGGCGGGAGACCGGGTTTGTTTCGCTGCAATCTGGACGGCATGGGCTGCGTCTATACGGACATCTCCGCCGGCCAGGGAGCGAGCTCCTGCAATACTCCTTCCATTGCCATGGACGTCGCCGGGAGTAAACTGCTCGTCGTGTGCGCCAATGCGGGTGTCGCCAATGTTCCCGTTTTGTTTCGCTGCAATCCGGACGGAACCGGATGTACGTACACCGATCTTTCCGCGGGTCTGCCGACCATGACCGGTCACAATCCCGCCGCGGTCGTGGATGAGTCCAACTCCAAACTACTGGTGGTCGTGCGAAATCTAACGGACTCGGGCAAGCCGTACCTGCTTCGCTGCGAATTGGACGGGACGGCTTGCGCGGTCACGGATATCTCCCAGGGAGAGGGAGCAAATTCAGCCAGCAGCGCCGTCGCCGTGCTGGACATGGTCAACGGCAAGCTCCTGGCGGCCACTCGGAACGTCGCCAATGGTGGACGGCCTTCGCTCTTTCGTTGCAATCTCGACGGCACGGATTGCACCCACACGGACATGTCGGCGGGGCGCGGCGTGGATTCCGGCAAACAACCCTCGGCCCTCATCGATACGGTCAACGGCCGCTTCTTGATCACGACCCATGACTCCTCCGCAAGCGGAGGGCCGAGTTTGTTCTGGAACTAATTTTCCGGGAAGTTCTCTTCAGCGCGAAATCGCCTTCAGAAAATACTCTCTCCCTTGATAACCAGTTGCATGGGGCGACCCATGTTCGTCTTCAAGTTCGACTCGGGATCGATACCGGCGGACTTGTAAATAGTGGCCACCTGACTTTCCAGACGCACGGGATCTTTTTTCACGCGCGCGCCTTTCTTATCCGTTTCGCCGATGACGGTTCCCTGGGGAACGTTACCGCCGCCGATGAGCGTGGTCCAGGCACGGGGATGGTGATCGCGACCATCGCCATTGGAGGAGATGTCCGGCGTACGACCGAACTCGGACGTGAGCACCACCAGGGTTTGTTTCAACAGACCGGTGGAGCGTAGCTCGCCCAGCAGGGCGGCCAGAGCCGGGTCCAATCGCCCCAGATTCGTCGTCATGCGTTCGCGGTGATTGCGATGGGTATCCCAGCCGCCCACGCTGACCTCGATGAAGGGCACCTCGGCTTGGGCCAGGCGACGCGCCAGCAGGAAACCCTTGCCGACATTGTTGTCGCCGTAGCGCGCCTTGGTAGCCGCGCTTTCTTGCTCCAGGTCGAAGACGCTCAGGCGATCCGAATTCATGAACTCCAGGGCCGACTTGCGCATGCCTTCCCAGCCGGAGATGCCTTCCGCGGCCACGCGACCGGCGAAGTTCTTGTTCAGAAGATCCAGCATCAGCTCTCGCCGCAGCAGGCGTGATTCGTCCACGCGTCCACGCGACTGCATGAACGCCAGGGGATTGCGAAGATTGTTCACATTAAAGGAACCAAACTTCTTTCCCAGGAACCCGCCGCGACCGGCCAGGCCGCGCTTACCGCCGATGGTAATGTGATCCGGAAAGTAGGGACCTTTCTTGCTTCGCGCCAGCGCGATGACCGCGCCCAGGGAAGGAATGTTCGCGAAGCCGGCCATGGAAGTGTGCCCGCTGTGCATGAGATACTGGGCGCGCTCATGGGAGCCTTCGCGCGAATGCACGGAACGAATCAAACTCATGCCCTTGAGTTCGGGCGCGGATTTGGAAAGTCGATCCGAGACATAGGCCCCCGGTATGGCGCTGCGCGTCTTACCGAAACTACCATTGGGTTTGGGATCGAACGTGTCCACGTGGGACATGCCACCGGCCATATTCAGGAAAATGACGCTCTTGATGGGGCCCTCGGCCTTGATGTCCTGTTTGTATTTGCTCTGGGCCATGAGTTCGTCCGGCATGCCGCCGTCGAAGAGTTCATTGGCCAGAAGGCCACCGCCCGCGGCGATGCCCAGGGCGCGAAGAAATCCGCCCCGCGAAAGTTGGTTCTTTTGATTGCTTGATTTCATGGTTATGCCTCCAGGGAAAAATCAGCGCACATGAATAAACTCATGGCTGTTGATGATGCTCCAGACCAGATCCTGGACCAGACGACGATTAAAACGTTTCTTTCTTCGCGCCAGGCGATTGCGCGCCATGCGTTCCAGGCCGCTCTTCTCCGCGTTGGACATGGGGCGATTCAAGAGATTGCCGTACACGGTTTCCATGGACTTGAGCATGTCCTGGTGCTCCTTCCACTCCTTGAGAATGCGCGAATCCTTGCGGCCATCGTTACTGCCAGAAGAGTCTGGTGCACGGCGACCGTTGATGAGTACCAGCGCCTGGTCGGTGGAGATGCCTTTTTCATCATCGTCGATGTTGTTGCGTTCCCCCGCGCCGAAGACGGCCAGAAAGGTATCCCGACGCACGGGCCGGCCCACTTCGCAGGCGTTGGAGAAGCCCTTGAACTTCAGGCCTTTCTTGCGGAGCTCTCGTCGATTCGCCGGTCGCTTCAGACCACCCTTGCCCGTGAGGTCCACGTCGCCGATAACCAGCGCTCGTTCGCGAATACCGCGAATCTCCGCCGTGCGCGTGCCGCGCAACAAGGAGTTGAACAACTGATAGGCGTCCATGCGATGGGGCTGGTAGTAACGCGCGCGGTTTTTGAGATCATCCTCTCCCGGGCGCGGAGCCGAACGCGCGTAGGCTTTCGACGTTACGATGTAGAGAATCAGGTCCTTGACCTTGTATTTCTTGTTCAGAAAAACCTGATCCAGGTGTTCCAGGATTTCCGGGTGCTTGAGTTTAGTTTTCGGACCCCAGTCGTCCAGCGGCGTAAAGAAACTCCAACCCATCAGACGGGTCCAAACTCGGTTAATCAGAACCATGCGAAAACGCTTGTTCTTCTTACCGGTCAACCAGCGCGCGAATACCTTACGGCGATCGTCCTCGGGTTCGAGCAGGGGCTCGGTTCCGTCCGGCAGGCGCGGTTTGACCAGGTCACCACCGGGGGCGTCGTCGCTGTAAGGAAAGCGCAGTCCCAGACGCGCGTCGAAGGCGACTTCATAGTGCTCCAGGCGACTCTTCTTGCGAAATTCGCGGCGTTGCCGGGGCGTAAGCTTGCGCCAGTAATTACGACGCCAGTCGCGCTGCTTTTGCTTTTCCTTGCGCTGGTCGGCGCGACGCAGGTGCTCCATGCGCTTGCGCGGCAGCATTTCCTGCTTACGACGCTTCGTCCAGACCTGGCTGAAGAAAGCGGCTACGCCGTAATAATGACGACGGGTAAAGTCCTTGTCGAAGGGATGATCATGGCAGCGAGCACAACTGAATCGCCTGCCGTAGAAAGCACGGGAAACGTATTCGGCTACCTGCAGGGGATCCGTGCCGTCGCGCAGATAAAAATTCGCGGCGGGGTTTTCGGCCGAACTGCCCGTGGCCATGATCAGCTCCCGCACCATCTTGTTATAGGGCTTGTTTTCGTGCAGCGATTGGCTGATGTAATCGTAGTAGGAACCGTGTTTGACGCCGCGCATGCGCGTCTTTTCGCGCAGCAGGGAACCGAAAATCTGGCTCCAGTAGTGAGCGTAGTCCGGCTCTTTCAGGAATTTCACGGCGAAGAAATTCACCCGGTTGGCGGGCGATGAGCCGCTGAAGTTGCGGGATTCCTCCGCCGTGGGAATCACACCGCGAATATGCAGCGAAAGACGACGCACCATGGAAACCGTGTCGGCTTCTCCCGCTATTTTACCGGCGTGCTTCTCGTAAACCGCGTCCAGGGGATG
>CAZGYS010000475.1:0-5457 GCA_964530305.1 uncultured Leptospiraceae bacterium | reverse complement strand
GAGGACCGGGATGGACGAACCTCTAGTGCACCTGTTGTCGGGCCTACCGGCACCGCAGGGTAGCTATGTTCGGAAGGGATAACCGCTGAAAGCATCTAAGCGGGAAGCCCTACCTGAGATTAAATTTCCCTGGACTTCGGTCCCTGAAGACGCCAGAAAGACCATCTGGTGATAGGCCACAGGTGTAAGCGCAGTAATGCGTTCAGCCGAGTGGTACTAATCTGTCGTGAGGCTTGACCATATTACTCGTGGCTGAAGCACGTAAGTGTTTCAGCTATGCGATAAGCACATCAGTATCGAAAGGTACTTGATTAGATGGTGAGGCTAATCAACGCCAAAGCAATCGGATTTCAAGACATTGAAATTCAGAACAAGGAAAGTGGTAAGCCACATCACAAATCATCTTCGTCAAATCGTCGTGCTTAATCCTTAACCGGTGCTATCGACCGGTTAAAAGAACCCGCCTATCTATCGCGCTCGCGTGAAGGATTAGAGCGGGTTTTTTTATGTCTTTTTGTTTATATATGGAAAGAGGAGAACACTCGTAACCGCCAGGAGATTCCCATGTTCCCTAGAATGCATGTATCCATTTATGTGAAAAACCTGAACGAGTCCGTGGACTTCTATCGCCGTTGGTGGAATGAGGAGCCTGAGAAGGTTCGTCCCGGCTACGCCAAGTTTCATCTCAACAGCCCCGGCCTGGTTTTCTCCATGGTGGAAAACGCCGAACGGGCGGCGGGGAATTTCGGACACCTGGGAATTCAGGTGGAAAGTGAGGCGATTCTAAACGAGTGGAAGTCCGGGGCCGAGTCCGCGGGTTTCGCCATGCGCGAAGAGATCGGCGTTAATTGCTGCTACGCCGTTCAGGATAAGTTCTGGCTTACGGATCCCGACGGCGTGCAATGGGAAGTTTACTACTTCCACGAAGACGCGGAATTCAACGACCCGAAATACGACGGCGCGGATACCGGCAGCGCCGATGCCTGTTGCGGTACGTCTTTCTCCATCGAGAATCTGCGTGAAACGAAAGTTAAGCTGGAGGCCGCGCCCCTACCGTCGACCGGGAAAGTCGCCTCCGCCGGGCCCGTTTGTGAACCCGGTAGCGGTTGTTGCTGATTCAACGCACTTCCATCAAGATAAAACTACTGTCGTCGCGAAAGCCGTCCGGGCCGACGGTTTCCAGCCACCCGTCACGGATGAAATCGCGGGCCGCCTCCAGGGGATAATCGGCCGAAGCTCGAAATAGCTCTTCGATCGCCTCGGTTCCGATCTCTTCGGTTCCCGGCGACCAGGCGTCGCTCATGCCGTCCGTATAGACCAGGAGCCTATCGCCCGGCTCAACCGAAACCTGGGTGTAAGGCAGCGGCACCGGCATGGATTCGGTACTGAAAGTCCCCAGCATCACGCCGTGCTCTTCCAGGGTTATAAGTTCGCCCGCGCCGCGCCTGTGCAGTAATGGCGAAACGTGACCGGCGTTGCTGTAGGTTAAAGTCCCGTCCGGTTGGAAAACCACGAGAACGGCCGTGAGGTAAACGTGGCTGCGCAACAGCTGGGCGATGCGTGTATTCACATCCAGAAGAATTTGGTCCGGACGTACGTCTCCCGGTCGCGTGGATTCGATGAAGGAAATCTTGGCCATGGCCGTAATCAGCGCGGCCGGAATGCCGTGACCCGAGGCGTCCGCGAGCAGTATGCCGCTGCCCGCTTCTTTCAGATTGAAGTAGTCGAAATAGTCGCCGCCCACCGGCTCGAGATAGCGACAATAGGCCGCCGCATGAACCCTTTCGCCGATGAACTCGGGCGCGGGCAGAATAGTCTGTTGAACCTCGTGCCCCAGTTCCAGTTCCTTGTGGATTTTGTTGTTCTTTTGATTCAAATCATCCAGCGCTTCGCGCAGCTCGCTGGTTCGTTCGGCCACGTTGCGCTCCAGTTCCGTGTTGAAGGTTTGCAGGCGTGCCTTCATGATGTTGATTCGATCCGCGAGAGCCAGCGAAATCAAAATCGCCTCCATGGCCGCGCCGATTTGGCCGGCGTTGTCGTTGAAGAATCCCGCCGGCAGAATCTCGTTGAATCGCAGTGAGATTACCACATAGCCCGCAATCAAGGCCAGCCAGGCAATCAGTAGAAATCGCGCGGGGGTATACCCGCGCACGGTTTCGTAAACGATGACCCCCAGCACCGCGATGAATACGAACATGGAGTTGATATGGTAGATATACGAAATCGTCGGATGATCAAAAACGCGCAGCCCGGACATGAGCAGATCCCAGGCGATGATACCATAAAATACATACAGCAAGGGCCGCGAACGTCGTCGCAGTTCCAGAAATAGAATGAGAAACCAGGCCGCCAGAAGTCTCGTCACCTGAATGGAAACCCACAGAGCCCAGGTGTTTCCCGTAGCCAGGTCCGGAAGCAGGAGCGGAAACAGACCATTGTGGACCAGCTGGTAAGCGGTCATGGAAACGAGAAACAGAACATAGACGAGGTAAGTGGTTTCGCGCAGGGAGAAATAGATGAATAAATTGTACAGGATCATGGCCAGCATGATGCCGTAGAATATTCCCAGAACCAGATGCGCTTCGCGATCGTCCGCGGCCCGGAGTTCGGGCGTTATCAGGCGCAGGGGCAAGCTGATCACTTCCCTGGATTCAACGCGCATGAGAACCTGTGCGTTTTCCCCCGGGGAGATTTTGAGAGGCAAAAGAAAATAGCGATGAGGAATGAGGCGATTCGCGAAAGGGTATTCGCGTCCCATGGGAGCCGGCTTCGCGCGCGGAGCTTCGCCCCGGACGAAAAATTCAACGCGATCCAGGTGGGGCCAGGAAAGCTCCAGGATGAAATCGCGCGCGCGTTGCCCGGAGTTCTTAACGCTGAATCGCAACCAGAAAGCGGAATTGGAAAAACCGGGGCCGGGTGAACGATCGCCGATTTTTTTGAACTTTGCGTCGCGTGTCTGGTCGACCGTTAGTTTTCCACCGGGATCTTCCAGTATTTCCATAAACGGCGCAAGCTTGTATTCTCGAGCATCTCCCAGCGTCAGGGTTTCCGCGGTCACGACTCCCATGGGCAGGGTTGCGCAGAAAACCGCCGCGCAAACGCGCGCCCATACGCGGACCTGCATGTGGAGAAGAAGAACTCTCATTCAGTGTCCCGCGCCGTCCATGGAGCGATTATGGCCCGGGGAAATCGTTTCGCAAGGCCTTTGGCGGTCGCGAGCGGGAAAAATCTTGTGTATACTTACGATTTGTAAACTTGCCGATTGAGTGAACTTCCCGGGCGATTGTTGCCGCCCGCCCGGAAAATCGATGGGAGGCTACTTCGAGCCGCACGGAGCACATTCGCCGCCGCGAGGATGGTCTTCGCTGCCTTTCCAGCAGCATTTGCCGCCGTCCGGCGCATCGTTGGAATGACACTTTGCCGCCGTAAGGTGCACGGAGCACGAGTCCGAGGCCATGGGTATGAAGGGAGTGAATCCCGGAGCCGCGTCGGTCTGGTAGCTGGAGGAAGCTGAAACGGGGGTGGAAACCGTTTGTTCGCCCGCCAACGTGAAGGTCACGGCGGCGAACAATACCATAAACATTGCAATCAGTATTTTTTTCATTCTTAAATACTCCTGTACTTCTGATTTAGCGTACATGTTCCGGATGCGGATGCAAGCAGGTTTTTTTATCGCGCGTGCCGCCCAATATGCTTCCCCTATCAAAAGGGCGCGGCTTTTTCCCAGCCCTGGATATGCTCGAGGGGAATACCCTGGTTAAAGTAATCCAGCCGCGTCACCCGACGTCGATTGTATTGAATTACTATGAAGCGTTCACCGGTCAAGCCCGCCATGATATAGGCGTCGTAGTCGGGTTCGTCACCCGGCGGCCCCTGGCGGAGTTTATTTCTCTTCCGGACGCAATGAGGTTCCGCGCTGTATCGATACAGAATACGGCGAGCGGAATCGTGACGTGTCCGCACCAGGCTGCTTCCGGGCGATTCGTCGAAGCCGCAGTCGGGTCCGCTCGCTGAGACCGGCATGGCCACCTCCAGCAGGCCCTGTTTCAAGAGGAAGAGCGGGTAAATGAACGTGGATTGAGCGCACGAGCAGGGCATGATGGTTCGCTGGATCAACAGGAAATAATCATCCGGTTTCGGCTTCGACGCAAGTACTACATTTTGATCGGTAAGATGGAAGGAGCCCCTGCCTATGTTTCGAAATGAAATAAGGCGAACCGGTCCCCCGCACGTCTGCAATTTGTCCGCGCTCGTCTCGCGTATCTCGTAGCCCCCGGCGCGCATGTTCTTGACGGTGAATTTCGGCGGGCGCGGTTGCAGGTTGATACTCGATTCCATCAACTGAGCGAAACGCGCTTTCCGGCGCGCTTCCACTTCCTCCCGATTCATCGCTTCGAGCCGAGATGCCGGCATGTCGATAAGATATTCGTAAAGGGATTTCGGGCCTTCGCCGAGGTTCCCCGTGAGTGTTCGCGGACCCCGTCGCGAGGTTTGTCTCGGAACAATCGGCAGAACCGCCGCGCGCGATATCCAGCCTTCCTTGTCGGCGAATTTTGTTTTGTACCAGCCATCGTTCGTTCTTGGATCCGTGAGCCGCTCCAGAATCGGCCCGCGAAAGTGCCCGGGGAGGACTGCGATCCTCGCGGATATTTTCCGGGGCTCGGCGCGCAATTGGGAACCCGCGGAACGGACATGGAAGTAGCGAGCTTTTTCATGAGCCTCGTCCTTTTCTCGTTGAACACGGGAAAAGCGTGCCTTGTAAATGG
This sequence comes from uncultured Leptospiraceae bacterium, assembly GCA_964530305.1. Lineage (GTDB taxonomy): Bacteria > Spirochaetota > Leptospiria > Leptospirales > Leptonemataceae > CAZGYS01. The sequence continues at coordinate 691 of CAZGYS010000475.1, read as the reverse complement.
AAGTTAGTTCCTCGGGAGTTCTTGCCAATAAAACGAAGCCGGAGAAAATCCAGCCTGTTTGTCCCTTGTAGCTGGTTTTCAGCCAGAAGCCCCGTCTCCCTTGAAGGTCGATCACCTTGCGCGTGATCAATTCAATGGGGCCCGTCGTTAGATACGGTAAGGCGCTGATTTTCCTTGCCTTGATGCCGGGTTGGGCGCGCAAATTAAGACCCCGCGCCGCGATGACGCGAAAATGTTTGTAGTCATCCGTCCGAATTCCGGGCTCATAGCGCGGCCCGCGATTGCATGCGTAGAAGCATCCGGATAGTATTGCCGCCGTTACCAGGCCGACCAGGATTTCCGCCGGCTTACGTGATGTCTTCCGAAGTGTATTCATTTCCGGGGCTACCACCACCGCCAGCCGGGAGCATAATAAGGATCATGCGTATCCCCAATTCCAAGAATGTCGTAGTTTCCTCGGCCGCGATACTCCGCGAGGAGACGCCAACGGCCGCGCCCCCTCCTGGCTCCGCCCATGTCGATATCATAGGAGTAGACCGGGCCGTCGTTTGGACCCAGGATGCGTCTCAAGTCGTGTTCTTGGCCGTATTCCTCCAGTCTCCATCGGGCGTCTCGGGAAGTGTTCTGCTCCCCTATGTCGTAGATAATATCATCCGCTTGCTGCCGTTGATAGTTGTTCATACTCCTATAT